>JANMOR010000248.1:0-3831 GCA_031369435.1 Chitinophagaceae bacterium | reverse complement strand
ATCAAAACTCAACTGTTCAATGGCAACTGTTTTTTTTACAATACGTGGATCATTATTGTGCATACCGTCAATGTCGGTCCAAATTTCACAAACAGTTGCTTTGATAGCAGCTGCTATCAAGGAGGCACTGTAATCGCTTCCGCCACGTTTTAAATTATCAACCTCACCTCTTGCATTTCTACTGATATATCCCTGTGTGATAAATATCTTTTTATCCTTATGCTGATTGATCAACTGGCTCAACTTTACTTTAATGCTGCCTATCTGCGGTTCTTCATAAGCATCAATCGTCATAAAATCCAAAGCAGGCAGTAACAAATGATCAATACCCTGTTCATCCAAATAACAGCTGAACAATTTTGTACTCATCAGTTCACCCTGTGCAAGGATATCTTTATTCAATGCTTCGTTGAAGGATATTTTTAAGATGATGTTGAGGAATTCAAAATGCTCGGCAATAATGGCCCTGCTCTTGTCCTGTGCTTCTTTTGTAGTTAAGAGATTACTGATGAAGTTTTGATAATGTGCTTCCAGTTTATCGATCTGTTCTTTTGCTGCTCCTTTATCACTTGTTGCAAGCGATTGACCAATTTCAACCAATGCATTGGTGGTACCACTCAAAGCACTCAGTACAACGATCTTTGATTCTTCATCTCTTGTAACAAGTTTTGCAACATCATGCATTCTTTCAGGCTTACCTACTGAGGTGCCTCCAAACTTCATCACTTTCATCTCTTTACTTTTTTATTTTTTGTTATCAACTTAATTATCAATTTTATTCTTTCTAGTCTCGAAAAACACGAAGGCTCTAAGTAATTCAAACAACTTTGTGACCTTTCTGTCTTTGAGTCTTTGTGGCAAATCATCGTTCACACAAGTTCATAAATGAATATCCTTCATCATCCCCCTCGATCTTGCATTTTGTGTAACAATTTAATTCCACTGATTTGAAAATCAGTAAACTTCCTCATTTTGTGCAGACACCGCAAACGCTTGCCAGGCAATCAATCGTTAATGGATGGCGAAATTAAAGATTGAGATTGAAATTACGTCCAACTTCAGTTAAATCTTGAACAACAGTATCCAGCAACGGAATTCCATCTTTCATTCGTTGCAGTTCAAATTCTCTTTCGGGGTCTCCGGGTATCAACACTTTTTCATAACCTTCAATGGGTTTTGCATTCCTGAAACACTGTATCCACTGATCCATATCTTTTTTAAAATCCTCCGGTTTTCGGAACGCATCAATACGCATCGCTCCTAAAAAATGTCCCAATCCTTTACCCGGCTGATTTTCGGGCATGGGCACATAGGCAGGAAATGGTGGTACCCATGGTCCATAATTGGCACCGCTCAATACGGCTGAAAAAATATCAACAATAGAACCGAGCGCATATCCTTTATGACTGCCATGTTCTTTATCACTGCCTAAGGGCAACAAAGCACCTTTGTTTTTTAATGCATGTGCATCTTTTGTTGAATTACCTTCTGCATCCTGTATCCAACCTGTTGGAGCTTCCTGGTTTTTTCGTTGCAATATTTCTAACTTACCATTCGCTGCAGTAGTTGTTGCCATATCAGCAACAAAAGGTGGTTCAGTTCCTGCAGGTACAGCTACGGCAATGGGATTGGTGCCCAACATCCGTTCATTTGAAAATGTTGGTGCAACTAAAGCCGATGCATTGGTCATGGCCATTCCAATCATATCATGATGCAAAGCCATCATGGCATGATATCCTGCAATACCAAAATGATTACTGTTTTGTACACTCACCCATCCACTGCCAACATTTTTTGCTTTCCCAATTGCCACATGCATGGCAAAGGGTGCAACAACTAAACCCAATCCACTATCGCCATCAACCACTGCAGTTGATGGAGTTTCATGTATAATATGTATATGTGGTTTTGCATTGATCCTTCCTGCCTGCCACAAACGTACATATCCACTCAGTCTTGCTACTCCATGCGAATCAATTCCACGTATATCTGCTGCAAGCAAAGCTTTCGTTGCAGTTTCGGCATCTGCTTCACTGCATCCTATTGCTAGAAATACATTCTTTGTAAAGGAAAATAAATGCTGATACGAAAATGTTGTTTCCATTAAATGAAGTTCATCTGTCGGTTAATGTACTCACACTAAAAGCTACAGGCTAACTACTAACAGCTTTCTTATGCCTGTGCAGTTGGTCCGCCAAAATTGAGAGGTATTTGAATTTCTTCCAGGTCACGGATAGATCCATTCGCCTGTTCAAAGCGTTGAATATTTTCTGTGAGCGCTTTCATAAAACGCTTGGCATGTTGCGGTGTAAAAATGATCCTTGATTTTACCTTGCTCTTGGGAGTGCCGGGCATTACATTCACAAAGTCAATCACAAATTCTGCATGACTATGTGTGATGATAGCGAGATTGGCATATTCACCTTCAGCTACTTCTTCTGTAATTTCAATATTGAGCTGGTTGGGGTTTACTTGTTGCTGTTCGTCCATAAAAATAATTGAGGGACAAATATACAACCTGCAAAGCTGGAATGAAGAGTTAAGGTCTAAAACAAAAAAGCTTCGAAATACTTCGAAGCTTTTGCGGACCGGACTCGAACCCGTCCCGACCTGCGGTTGGGATGACAGGGCGACATTCTAACCACTTTTATATTCTTTAATCATTTAATTCATTTTTCTTGCTGCTTATCAGCTGCTCAAGTTGAAAATGGCTATATTTTTTTAATGCTTTTTCCCTTATTAATGCTCCTGTTTTGGTTGTAAAACTTTCAACATAAACCAGCTGCCATGGCCTTTTTAATGAGGTATATTTTGACTCACCTTCATTATGTTGAAGTAAACGCTTGAATGGATTTTCTGAAAACCCTTTGTAATAAGATTTATCAATATTACTTTGAATGATGTAAGTATAAAATGACATAAAAAACAAAAGAGCCTTGCTTTTGGCAAGGCTCTTTGCGGACCGGACGGGACTCGAACCCGCGACCTCCGCCGTGACAGGGCGGCATTCTAACCAACTGAACTACCGATCCAACTACCCAAGTCCTTCGTTCTAAATCAAGAAGCTGATTATCACTCATTTTTGGGACGGCAAAGATAAGGGTTTTGAGTATTTTGTAAAAAATGTTTTTACTCATTTTTATACAACCCATTTTCAATTCACAGCCCCACGCAAAGCTTAGTTATATTTGCCTCCACTCAATCAAAACTGAATGCTTAAAATAGCTGTGTTTGGTACAGGCCATCTGGGAAAATTTCATCTCAACAATTGGAAAGAAATTCAGGGAGTTGAACTCATAGGGTTTTACGACCCCAACGACAGAACTGCAAAAACGGTTGCTGATAAATATCAATTAAAACGCTTCACCGACCCTGAAGAATTAATGGCCATGTGTGATGCTGCTGATATTGTTGCACCTACGCCTTATCATTTTCAGCTTTGTAAAATGGCTGTACGAATGGGTAAACATGTATTTGTTGAAAAGCCCATGTGTAATACAATGGATGAAGCCAATGAATTAGTGAAACTTGTAAAAGAAGCAGCTATTAAATTCCAGGTAGGGCATGTAGAGCGTTTCAATCCTGCTTTTTTAGCGGTAAGAGATTTGCAATTAAACCCGATGTTTATTGAAGTACATCGGTTATCACAATTTAATCCACGTGGCACTGAAGTGAGTGTGATCCTTGACCTGATGATCCATGACATTGATATTATTTTAAGCATCGTAAAAAGCGATGTAAAAAATGTATATGCAAACGGTGTAGCAGTAATGACTGATACTCCTGATATTGCCAACGTTCGTATTGAATTTAACAATGGTTGTGTGGCCA
>JANMOR010000117.1:0-2310 GCA_031369435.1 Chitinophagaceae bacterium | reverse complement strand
AAAGAAATTAGACAATCTTCCATTTAAAGGACGTACCGCTATTTATTTTGACAAGAATGAACCGGTGATCACCAATTTTGCAACAGGAAGATTCAAGCCCGGCTTTTCTCCCATTGTAATGGCGGGTTATGAATTAAACCTAGGTGAGTTTGGAACAAATGATGGGATCACTATTGGTGGCGGTATTGCAAAGCTTGCTCCGCATAAACCCTATTTCCAGTTTGAATTATTTTTTAAATCAATCCGCAGTACAACAAACTTTAGTACCAATACGCCTGGTATTGTAAGAATTAATCAGAAGGATTATGATTATAATAAATTTGACATGCGAAGTACAAATTCTTTTATCAGGATGGGCGTTGTGCCACTGCATGTGCGCCATAACCTCAACGATATTTTTTCTGTTGGTATTGGTTTAAGAATAGATACAGAGTTGGGAGGAACAATCAAAAGCAAGAACGATTATGTATTGTTTAATTATAACGGGCAGGTAAATTATCCCTACAGTAATTCAATGACCACGAAGATCAAGGGCTTTTCAAATATTGACCTTCTTCCCTTTGCTGATGTACAGGCAGGAAGAGTGCGTCTTGGTCCGCAGATTGGTACACGTTATTACTATGGCGGAAAAAACAATAGTTATCTCTATTTTTATGTATCCTGGCGTTTATAAACAGATCATATCAACATTATAAAACAGTACTCCGCATTATCAGTTGCGCTGTATTGATCGTTTTGTTTTTTTCAGGAGAAAAAAATCCAACAGCAAATGATAGTACAAGAATAAAGTATCAGCAAAAAGACTCATTGCAACTTTATATCAACAAACTCTATGAGTTAACAGATGAGGCTGCATTTTACTATTCCAACAAAGCTGATTCGTTATTAAAAACATTGTGGCGGAAACCTGCCACAGTAAATGAGCAAACAGCTTATCTCGATTTCATCCTCAACATTGCGTATCATTTATTGCAACAGGGGCAAGTGCCAGCATCCATCCGTTGGTATGAAAACGGGTTAACTTATTATCAGCAAAATAAACTCAGCAACTACGAAGCAGAAGAATTTATTTTAAAACCGCTAGGAAATAATTATGTGCGGTTGGGTGATTATGATAAAGCAGTTGCTATTCAGCAACTGGCCATTGAGCAGGCCATCAAAACCAATCAAAAAGAATTGCTGGCTGCCTTGTACAGTAATCTGGCCATCAGTTATTTCTGGTTAACAGATTATACTGCTGTTCAAATGAATTGCTATAAAGGGTTGCAGTTTGTTTCGTTTAATGAAGCAGTAACAGGTTTGTTATACAATGTAAAAGCTGATGCGTTTGATGCAGCAGGTATCAGGGACAGTGCATTGTTCTATAATCAACAGGCGCTGCAATTTTTTCAATCACCCGAAGCTGCAGAAGCAGATGCAGGATGGATTGTTTCTACATTGCGACTTTCTTCAAAGTTATTAGCTGATCAAAAAAAATATCAGCAGGCATAAATCAAATTGCAGAATGCAGAAAAAATTCTGCAGCAATCTTATCCGGATACAAGACAACGGGATAAAGCCAAGCTGTTGATTGAAAAAGGGAATTTGTTTTTACTATTAAATCAAACCGACAGCAGCGTTGCCTCATTCAGAAAGGGGTTGCAGTATTTTCAAATCAACAGCAATGGATTTTCACCTGATAATACTCTGAGCAGTTTGTACTATGGTTTGGCAAAGTCGATGAAGCTGGTTGCAGACAGCAGTTTATATTATTATCAACTGGCCGTTGCAAATGATTATTACAGCAATCAACTGGTAAGCACATCGGCCAACAGTTTGCAAAATAGTGTGGCAGTTGATGAAACAATGAATGACGAAGCAGTGAATGCCTTTCATCAACAATATGAGCAAACAAAGAACAAAGCTCATCTGCAAAAGCAATTATGGTTGATGGAATTGTCGAAAGGAAGAAAGTTACTCAATGAAATGAGCCGCAGCAAACAATGGCAGACGGATAGTAGCCTGCAGCAAACACAGCAACTCTTCAGGGAACTGCGGTATGATTATTTGTTGCTGGCTGAAACAACAGACCCTGTTCGTAAAAAGCAAATTGGACAACGCATCCGTCAAGAGGAATTGGTATTGGGATTGGAAGAGAACCTCTTTACCCGTTTACTACAAGAACCTTCGTTTGAATTGTTTGTACAAAAACTTACTGCAGTAACAGATTCGGCTTCGTTCCTGAGTTATTATGATGCTGGTGATTCCATGTATTGTATCATGATCCATCAAGGCGAGTGGCAGAGTGCTGTTTTATCAGCAGCAAAACTA
>JANMOR010000110.1:0-6327 GCA_031369435.1 Chitinophagaceae bacterium | reverse complement strand
GCTTGCCGCAATGAAAGTGTTTATATTGTTGGTGGAGGAAATTCAGCCTGCCAGGCCGCCATGTATATGAGCAAGTTTGCCAAAGAAGTAAATATTCTCATCAGGAGTGATGCATTGTCGCAGGTAGCTGCTAATTACCTGGTTGAAAATATCAGCCGCACTCCTAACATTCATGTTATTTGTAATACAGATATTATTGGCTGCTCGGGTTCAACGATCTTAGAAAACATTACACTTAAAAATTCAATTACGGGCGAAGAAAAAACGGTGCCGGCAAAAGCATTGTTTATTTATATCGGCACGAAACCGGGAACAGGTTGGCTCAATGATCTGGTGTTGAAAGATGAAAAAGGATTTATCCTCTGCGGAACAGAATTAATGAAAGACAAATCATTTGCTGCCAAATGGAAATCAGACAGAGAACCTTATTTACCTGAAACAAGTGTGCCTGGTATTTTTGCTTCAGGCGACGTACGCTTTGGCGCCATGACAGGTATTTCATCGGCAGTTGGAGAAGGCGCAATGGCAATCCGTTTTGTACGAAAGTATTTACAGGAAATGTAGATCTTACTGTTCTTTCCCTTTCTTCCGTTTAAAATAAAAATAAAGCGGAATACCAATTGCAGTTAACAGTAACCCAAACACAGAATTGATAATGGGCGATCTTCCTTCAACATAATTATTGATATCATTGTAAAGCGTGGTAATAATATATATGGTTGTGAAGATGAGAAACAATAATGGCACCAACGGGTAACCCCATGCTTTATAAGGCCTCTCTGCAGTTGGCATCCGTCTTCTTAAAATAAAAAGGCCGAGTATAACGAGCCCGTAAAATACCCAGCCAATAAAAATAAACATATCAGCCATGATATCAAACGAACCACTGAGTACAAACAAACTGCTCCATATGCCAAGAATAAGTATGGCATTGCCGGGTGTATGAAATGTTGGATGCACTTTGCCAGCTCCTTTGAAAAATATTTTTGCATCACTCATAGCAAAGATCACTCTTGCACAGGCCAATAAATTAATATTGGTTGAACCAAATGTTGATATTACAATCAACAATGCAATTGCTGTACCACCAACAGGCCCCATTACAATCGCTGCCGCATCACTGGCAACCAACGGCGATTTCGCCATTACTTCAATAGGCAGTACATACATGTATGCCAGTGTAACAAGCATGTACACAACAATGCAGGTCCATACACCATAAATTAAACTGCGTGTAATATTTTTGGATGGGTCTTTGATTTCGCCTGCTACCATGTTGAGATTATTCCAACCATCATAAGCTGCAAATGCTCCTGTTGTTGCCGCCATAAACGCACCAATTAATTTCCACCCTGTTAAATCAAAATCTGGAGCATTGTTTATAAAATTAGCAGCAGATCCTTTGCCTGAAAATAAAATACCAATCACGAGTAACAGAATGGCGGCCGTTTTTAAAACTGTTGCAATAAATTGTACGGCATTACCTGAACGTACACTGATATAGTTAACAATGCTCAGGCCCATGATCATGATAATGGCCAATGCTTTTACGCCAAAATTTTGCAAAGGCAACACATCTCCAATGAATGGAATATGTAAAACAACCGACTGCTCAACAACTGTACTGAAATGCGGCAGATCAATAAAATAATTGGTATAAGATGCAAATACAAAACCGATGGCTGCAATAGATGCGGTATTAATAACTGCTATACTTGCCCATCCATAGAGGTAAGCAATAAAATCGCCAAATGCATAACGCAGGTAAACATATTGTCCGCCTGTTTCGGGAAACATGGCCCCGAGTTCAGCATAGGCCATTGCTCCAAACATGGAAACGATACCTGCAATTAACCACACTACTAAAATCAAATAAGGTGAACCCAACTGGGCAGCCATGGTAGCAGGCTTCATAAAAATATTTGCCCCGATGATACTACCGATTACAATAGTGGTAGCTGACCATACGCCAATAGTTTTTTTGAGTTGGGTTGATGACATTCAATTGTATGGTTTTGGTATTGATCTCAGCTGTTGATTTGATTGCTGAAATCATTACTCAATATAACTGAATAAACTGAAAGGATTATGGTGAGTGATTGTGGGAAGTCTTTGTTGAAATAAAAAAGCCCTCATGAAGAGGGCCTACTGTACCGGAGAGCAGACTTGAACTGCCGACCTTCGGGTTATGAATCCGATGCTCTAACCAGCTGAGCTACCCCGGCTAATGGGCGGCAAAGATAAAGGTTTCAGCCTTTTTTTCCGCAGCATTTTAAAAGCTTTTTTATATTTAAGTATGATACGTTTAGCCAGCTCAAATGATGCCGATTCCCTTCTGCATATTTACAGTCCTTTTATTCTCAATTCAGGCATTACGCAGGAAACAAATATGCCTTCATTGACTGAATTTAAAAGCAGGATTGAAAAAACATTAACGGAACGACCCTGGCTGGTTGCCGAAATCAATGGAACCATTGCAGGTTATGCATATGCCGGTAAACACCGTGAACGAAAGGGCTATCAATGGTGTATTGAACCATCTGTTTATCTGCATGCAGATTTTTATGGAAGAAATCTTGCTTTGGCATTATACACGTCTTTGTTTGATGTTTTAAAAATGCAGGGTTATGTAAATGCTTATGCAGTGATAACATTACCAAATATGAACAGTGTTTCTTTTCATGAAAAATTTGGTTTCAGGTATTTAACTACTTACAAAAAGATCGGTTATAAATTAGATCAATGGCATGATGTGGGCTGGTGGGAATACCAGGTGAATGAACATGAAGCAAAACCACTGATCCCGATCACTGAAATCAGCAATGAAACAATTGATGCAATTTGTAAGAAAGCATCCTCTTTTATTAAGCATTAAACATTTGCTGTAAACGTTCTGCAACTTTTTCTGCGTTAGGGAGCATGGCAGCTTCCAATCCCATATTCATAGGAACTGCAGGTAAATTTAAAGCACCCATTACTTCAACAGGAGCATCTAACCAATGAAAACATTGATAGCTGATGCGATGAGCCAATGCTTCGGCAAAAGAATTATTCTGTTGTTCTTCAGTCAACACCAAACATTTTCCATGTTTCTTCACCGTTTCAAAAATCAATTCTTCATCCAATGGAAATAAAGTGCGCAGGTCAACAATTTCAACAGCACCCATAAATTGTTTGGCTGCAGCTTTGGCCCAGTACACACCCATACCATAAGTAATAATGCAACAGCTCTCTCCTTCTTCCACCAGATCTTCATCAGCTTCCACCGTTACTATTGCTTTACCTAATGGCAATATATAATCTCTTGCTGGTTCAATTGTTTTTGCATCTTCAGTGCCAGGCACTTTGCTCCAGTATAAACCTTTATGCTCCAGCATCACCACAGGATTGGGATCAAGAAAAGCTGCTTTCATCAATCCTTTCATATCAGCAGCATTGGAAGGATAAACAATTTTAATTCCTTTGATGCTTAATAAAGTTGTTTCAATACTTCCGCTGTGATACGGACCGCCACCACCATAAGCACCAATGGGCACACGGATCAGTGTTTGCACAGGAAATTTTCCACAACTTAAATAAGATGATTTAGAAATTTCTGTTACGAGTTGATTCAAACCCGGATAAATATAATCTGCAAACTGTACTTCAACAATTGGCTTTGCACCAACTGCACTCATGCCAACTGTTGAGCCGATAATATATGCTTCCTGTATAGCTGTATTAAATACACGATGATCACCAAATTGTTCTGCTAATGTTGCTGCTTCACGAAACACACCGCCTAATCTTTTTCCTACATCCTGTCCATATAATAAAGCTTCGGGATAATCTTCCATCAGTTCACGGATTGCAAACAATGCTGCATCCACCATCATTACTTTTTCATTCGTTGCAGGCGAACGTTCACCTTTTTCTTCTGTTACAGGAGTTGGTACAAATACATATTGCTCCACAGTTGAAGGATCGGGCTCTGCTGCATTAACTGCCTGCTGAAAACTTTCTTCAATCAATTGTTTGGCTTCCTCATCTATTTGTTTTAACTCATCTTCGGCAATACCTGCATCAATGCATTGCTGATGAAGTTTAGGAAACGGATCATCAGCAAAATGTTTTTCCAGATCTTCTTTGCTTCTGTAAAATTCTTTCCGCACACCACTTGTATGATGATTGAGCAGTGGCACATAAGCCTGCACCAGGTAAGGCGTTTGATGTTCTCTCACATAGTCTATCACATGCTGCATGGTATCAAATGAATCAGTAAAATCACTTCCATCGCAACGTATACGATCCATACCGGGGAAACCGCCTGCATATTCATAAGCATCCATCACCCTTGCCTCTTCAGCACTTACACTAATGCCCCAGTTGTTATCCTGCACAAGGCAAATAATGGGCAACTTTTTTAATACCGCAAATTGAAGAGCTTCACTTACTTCACCTTCCGTAATACTTGCATCACCTAATGAACAAATCACAATAGGATTTTTGTCATCAGTTGATTTTTTGAATTGATTTGATTTGATCTTTTTAAGAAACTGAAGGCCTTGTGCAATTCCCGTTGTTGGAATAACCTGCATGCCTGTTGCACTGCTTTGATGAATGATATTTGGTTGATCAGTTCCTTTATAATTGGGATGTGAATAATATTCCCTTCCTCCCGTAAATGGATCGTCTGCTTTTGCAAGGAGTTGCAGCATTAATTGGTATGGTTCAAATCCCAAACCGAGCAATAAACTTTCATCACGGTAATATGGGCTCACCCAATCAACTTCTTTTAATTGAAATGCAGTGGCGAGTTGAATGGCTTCATGTCCACGGGAAGTGGAATGAACATATTTACAAACGGAGCGGTTGTTTTCATATATCGCAGTCATATGACGTGCATAGCACATCAGCCGGTAAGCCTTTCTGAAAATTTCCTGGTTGATCATGTACAAGCAATTGGACTGCAAAATAAATGAACTGGCATAAAAAAGCCATTCTGTTTTCAGAATGGCTGATACTATTTTTAAAGAAGCATCATTTCACTTCCACTTCAAGCAAACTGTCATCTTCAATAAATCCTTCCAGTTGATCTCCCACCACACATTCACCAACACCGGCAGGTGTGCCTGTAAAAATTAAGTCGCCGATATTTAATGAAAAGAATTGCGATACATAAGCAACTATCTGGTCGAATGTAAAAATCATTTGACCGGCATTGCCTTGCTGCACTAATTCCTTATTATTATACAAACAGAAATTAATATCGTTTAGGTTCATTCCGGGTTTAATATCAATAAACTTTCCAACAGCAGCTGAGTTATCCCATGCTTTGGAAATTTCCCATGGCAGTCCTTTTTCTTTGAGTTTTTGCTGCAGATCTCTGGCAGTAAAATCAATTCCTACTGTATAGCCATTATAATACTTACTGGCATGTTTCTCCTGCACATATTTACCATTTTTTGAAACCCTCAGTACCAGCTCCACTTCATAATGAAGTTCATTGGTAAACTCAGGATAATAGAAAGGCATATGTGGCTGAAGAAATGCACTTTTAGGCTTCAGGAAAATGACAGGCTCATCTGGAACATCGTTGCCGAGTTCTTTGGCATGGTCAATATAGTTTCGACCTACGCAAAAGATTTTCATTTGGTTGATGGTTTTTGGTTCAGAATCAGGTTTAACGATGGTCTTTGAAAGGACAGAGGATTTCTTGATACTGAAACAGAATAGTTGAGTATGGGCGAAGTTAATATTAGAAAACTGAAAATTAAAGTGTTATTTCAATTTTGTTTGCTTTGTTCATGGTGAGTTCAATACCACTCAACACAAAGCTTTCAATAACTTCAACACTTGCTTCAATTTTCTTTTTTAAAAAGGGCTCTTCAGCTACCGTCCATTTGCCCAAAACATAATCTACCTGCATTCCTTTGGGATAATTATTACCGATTCCAAAACGCAGCCGTGGGTAAGCGTTGGTTAACAAATGTTCCTGGATACTTTTCAAACCATTATGACCCGCATCACTACCGCCGGGTCGTAAGCGAAGTTTTGAAAGCGGGAGAGCCAGTTCATCCACCACCACCAGTATATGTTCAATGGCTATTTTTTCTTTATCCATCCAGTATTTAACTGCTTTGCCGCTGAGGTTCATAAATGTTGAAGGAAGGATGCAGATCAGCGTTTTGCCTTTAATCTTTAGTTCGGCTACCGCCGCTAAACGATCCATCTTAAAAACAGCCTTATGTTTTGTAGCTAATGCTTCAACAACATCAAAACCAATGTTATGACGTGTGTGTGTATATTCTGATCCAATATTTCCCAAACCAACAATTAAGAACTTCA
>JANMOR010000108.1:0-3129 GCA_031369435.1 Chitinophagaceae bacterium | reverse complement strand
AATTTCCAGGTTCCCTATCAAATTGACGACCGCTATTCTAAAAGGGCTGCTTATTTTTCTATGGAGTTTGCAGTACACCAACCACTTAAAATTTACAGTGGCGGCCTTGGCTTTCTTGCAGGTTCGCACATGCGCAGCGCTTATGAACTTAAACAAAATTTAATTGGCATAGGCATACTCTGGAAATATGGTTATTACGACCAGGCCCGCAACCAGGATCAAACATTGCAGGTGCAGTGGAATGAAAAAATTTATAATTTTTTAGAAGATACAGGTATCAAGTTCCAGATCAATATACATGAACATCCTGTTTGGGTGAAAGCATGGTATCTTAATCCGGAAACATTCAAGAGTGCTCCCATGTTTTTGCTAAGTACTGATTTACCTGAGAATGATTATGTTTCTCAAACCATTTCCCATCGGCTGTATGATGCAAATGTTGCAACCAAAGTAGCCCAGTTTATTTTACTGGGGGTCGGTGGTGCAAAGCTGATTGATGAATTAGGTTTTAAACCTGATGTATATCATCTTAATGAAGCACATGCAATTTCTGCAGCATTTTATCTGTATAAGAAATTTGAAAACATTGAAGAAGTAAAGAAACGACTTGTATTTACAACCCATACACCCGAAGAAGCAGGGAACGAAAAACACGATATTCATTTGTGTGAGAAAATGAGTTATTTCTGCGGCATTTCTTTGAATGAAGTAAGAAAACTTACCGGCATTCAGGATGATCAGTTCAATCATTCATTAGCAGCGTTACGATTTGCAAGAAATGCAAATGGTGTAAGCGCATTGCATGGGGAAGTGAGTCGTAAAATGTGGAGTCATTACCAGGATATTGCTCCCATCACCAGCATCACCAATGCACAGAATTGGCGCTACTGGGCCGACAAGCAATTGTATTTTTCCATGGATGAAAAAAATCATGAAACTTTTGATGACCGTAAAAAATATTTAAAGAAAAGGGCATTTGATTTAGTTGCTGATCAAACAGGAAAATTGTTTGATCCTAATATTCTCACCATTGTTTGGGCACGCCGTTTTGCAGGATATAAACGTGCAGAATTAATTACAAGAGATCTTGATCGCTTTAATGCGTTGCTCAGCAGTAAAAATTACCCGGTGCAGATCATATGGGCTGGAAAACCTTACCCTGTTGATTATCCGGCCATCAGTGATTTTAATAACCTGGTGCATCTTAGTAAAAATTATAAGAATATTGCTGTGTGTACGGGTTATGAACTGGCCTTGAGCAAGCGCCTCAAGCAGGCATCGGATGTGTGGCTCAACAATCCCCGTGTGCCACGTGAAGCAAGTGGCACAAGTGGAATGACTGCTGCCATGAATGGCGCAGTAAACTTCAGTACGTTTGATGGATGGATCTGCGAATTTGCCAATCATGGTAACAACAGTTTTATTGTTCCTCCTATTGATTACAGTGCAGTGCATGTGCAGGAACAGGATCAGTATGATCTTGACCAGATGTATGAAATACTTGAAAATCAAATTCTGCCCATGTACTATGATAATTATGATCTATGGCGCCAGATCACTCAGAACGGTATGAGAGATGTGCGTTTCCAGTTCGACAGTAACAGGATGGCAGATGAATATTACAAATTGATGTATAAATAAAAACAGATTGTAATCAACTTATACAAACCCCGTCAGCAGTGTCGGGGTTTTTTAATTATTTTTATTGTATGACTGAATATATAAAAAAATTTGAATTACGCTGGAGCGATGTAGATGCTAATTTGCATGTAACACATTCTGCATACTATGAAATTGGTGCACATACACGTTTAAGTTTTTTAAGTGAGAATGGATTTACAATGGATGTAATGAAGGAATTGAAAATTGGTCCGATCTTATTCAGAGAAGAATGTGTGTTCAAACGGGAGATCAATGCAGGCGATCTGATTGCTGTAAATATGCTCATGACCAAATGCAAACGTGATGGATCGAGATGGAGTATTACACATGAACTGAAAAAAGAAGATGGATCGATTGCTGCTATCATCCATGTTGATCTTGCATGGATTGATGTCATCAAACGAAAACTCACAGTACCTGCCATGGCAGCGGCATTGATGGAGGTTACTCCTAAGGCAATTGATTTTAAATACTTAGATTAATTAATCTGTCAACTCACTCAACTCAAGCCAGCGCATTTCTTTTTCATCAAGTAAGGATGTTATTTCAGCTATACGATTAGATAGTTTTTGCAGTTCATCAAAAGGAAGGTTGCCGTTGTTGAGTTGATTGCTGATGCCCAATTTTTCAGCAGATAAATTTTCAATTTCTTTCTGCAGGTTTTCAAATTCCCTTTTCTCTTTAAAACTGAATCGTTTTTTTGACTCGTTGGTCACAGGTTGCTGTTCAATGTGAGCTGTTTTCTTTTCGGTCATTATATAACGGTCATCGGCCATTAATTTTTCCTGGTCTTTTTGCCAGAGCCTGAGCTGGGCATAGTTGCCGGGAAAATCTTTTACCACAGCATCGCCTTCAAATACAAACAAATGATCAACCAGCCGATCCATAAAATATCGATCGTGACTGATGATCAATAAACAACCTGGAAACTCACTTAAAAAATTTTCGAGCACTGCAAGGGTAGGAAGATCAAGATCATTTGTAGGTTCATCCAATATTAAAAAATTCGGATTGCGGAAGAGGATGGATAATAAATGCAATCTTCTTTTTTCGCCACCGCTTAATTTTGAGATATAGGTGTATTGTTTATCCGGATCAAACAAAAACAGTTGCAGGAATTGTGCAGCACTTAATGATCCTCCTGATGCCAATGGAAAATTTTCAGCTATGTCTTTTACAAATTCAATCACCCGTTTATCTTCTTTTATTTCCAAACCTTTTTGTGAATAGTTGCCAAAGATGATGGTATCACCAATATTGATTTTACCACTATCGGGTTGTTGTATGCCCTGGATGATATCAATAAAGGTTGATTTGCCTGCACCGTTCTTTCCTACCACACCAACACGTTCACCTTTTTTAAAGGTGTAATCAAATCCTGCAAGGATTTTTTTATCACCAAAACTTTTGTATACTTTTTTCATCTCCACTACTTTGCCACCCAGCCTGTTCATCTTCATACTCAGT
>JANMOR010000082.1:0-8157 GCA_031369435.1 Chitinophagaceae bacterium | reverse complement strand
ATTTTAGAACGGAAATACACCGATCGTTGGAGGAACCTGATGGAGTTAACTATTGCACAAATGAAAACATATGGATCAGACATTGACATGTACGGCGCCACCAATACTGCAGAATTCTTTGCAGTTATCTCAGAATATTTTTTCGAGCAGCCGGATCAATTACTGTCCAATCATCCTGATTTATTTGAAATGCTTGAACGGATTTATAAAACCGGAAAGCATAGCTAATACAGGAGCTTGTGTATATTTATGAATCAGCAGCAACGATTCAATAACAATTACGTTCAAAATCAGCATTAGTGAAACTCAACCACAAAGAATTAATTGATTTATTACAAAGAGCATACTCAGCAGAAAAAGCGGCAGCCTTTGCTTACCAGGGTCATGCCGGATCTGTGAAAGACAAAACGGAAAAATCGGCCATTCAGCAAATTGAAGTGGATGAATGGAATCATCGCAAAGAGGTGTTGAACATCATGAAGCAGTATGACATCCCGGTTTCAACATACTACGAGATACGTTTTCATATCATTGGCAAAACGATTTCTTTCGGCTGTTATATCATTGGATGGTTCATGCCTTTTTATTTTGCAGGTAGCTTAGAAAGCGGAAATGTGTGTGAATACTTCCGCATGAAGCATTTTTTTAACGAATTGGGTATAAAAGATCATGATGAGGTACTATATGAAATGGGGATGAAAGAGAAAGAACATGAAGTTTATTTTTTGAGCAAAATAAAAAACAACAAGCTGTTGCCCTTTTTTGAAAAGATATTTTCCTGGGGCTCAAGAAAAAGTTTTAACAATGTAAACCTTGATGAAAAATATCCGGTTGAATCTTCGGATATCTATTGCAAAAAATAAGTTTAAAACGATTCAAACATGAAATTCACCATTTTGTTTTCCCTGATACTATTCGTTGCATGTGATGCTAACGAAGAAAAAACTACTATTACAAAGAAGGATACAATAGCAACCTCTACGCCAACACCTGTAACAGAAAAAGAAGAAAAGCAAAAAGATACATTATCAGCATCTAAGACTTACTCCAATAAACGCTTCAAGGATGTAATTGTAACAAGAATAGGAAAAGATTCCTTCTTAATTCGTGGCAAGGGTCAAATCTTTGAAGCAAGTTTTAACTGGATAGTGGAAGACGGGCACGAAGAACTCTACAAAGGTTTTCAAATGACTGATGCCGGAGCTCCGGAGTGGGGAAAATTTGAATTCAGTATTCATGCGAAAAAGAAAAGAGCGAATTCAACATTAACGCTTATTTTATTTGAGAGCAGCGCTAAGGATGGAAGCCGTCAATATGAATTGCCAATTGTTCTTTACTGATTAACATTGAAATTGTGAACGATATTTTTAACTTTATATAAAAAAATGGCAAAAGAACAAGGAACCAAAGAAAGCCCCTGGATGCTGAAGACCCCGCCTCTTTCATCGGACTATACAATGCACAAAGATGTGAAAGATGGAAAGGACATTTTAGTATGTACAGTTGGTAAAACTGTTTTGCATTACGATTACCGCTGTCTTTCAGATCTTCATGCAATGCTTAAAAAACACGGCGACTGGATGGAACTCGGAAGTGCAGATGAACAGAAACCTGCAAAGGAAAATACTGTTGAAGCATGGGGTCGTTCAGAAAAAAATCCAGTTGGCGGTTGGTATGGTTTAAAAAAGGGATTACGTGGACGTTTCGGAATGTATATTCCGCCATTAATGGAAATGCTTGGATTTGTTGAACTCACACATGAAGCCAAAGGAAATAAAATGCGTGCAAAATAAAAAGCAATCCGTTGCTGCTGGTTGTGGTGCTTAATAATATTAAAACACATACCATGAACCTGATTACTTATCTGTTGGCATCAACCATACTCTTGTGGGGTTGTGGCAACTCGAATGCTGAAAAAGATTCACAAAAAACAGAAGCCGGAAGGGATACAATTCCCTCAACAAAACCATCCTCTCAAAATAATTCTTTCTTTGATCAGGTTTATTTTTCAAAATCAGATGCTGAAAAAATATTAGGGGAACCGGCTTTCTTAAGTGACAGCTCTTCTCTAATAAAAAAGGATACATTAGAACGCAAAACTGCCTACACAGCTCTATCGAAAGACCAACAAAAGGACAAGCCCGTTGTTATCTATTTCATGATTGAACAATATAGCCAGGAAGCTTCAGCTAAAAATGCATATAATGCTATCAAGGTTGCCAATGAAAACCACGAAGGTGTAAAAGCACTCCATGATATGGGCGACGAAGCCTATTTTCATACCGATAGCCGTAATTTTTATTTTATTCTTGTCAGGAAAGGAAATATCATGTTCAGGATAAAAGTGAATAAAATAACAAGCCTTACTTCATTGAATGAGTTTAACCGGGTATCAAAGAAAATTTCTGATGGACTTTGAAAAATCCTAAGAAGCAATGTATCCCGTTGGGGACATTATTTAGAAAAAATTAAGTACGCATAACGCAACTCATCTTTGCGTAAAAAAAAGTACACATAACTCAACTCCCCTTTCAGTAGACTTTGAAGAGAAAAAAACGCAATCCCGGAACCAGGTTACCACAATCAGCAATTCCTTTCAAATGACTGATGCCGGAGCACCAGCGTGGGGCAATTTTGAATTCAGCTTTCATGCTCCAAAGAAAAGAGAAAACTCAACATTAACACTTCTCTTATTTGAGATCAGTGCTGAGGACGGCAGGTGCCAATATGAATTACCAGTTGTTCTCTACTGATTAACATTGAAAATGTGAATTGCCTTTTTAACTTTATCCTCAAAAAAGAACAAGGAACCAAATAAAGCCTCTGGTTGCTAAAGACGTCGCCATTTTCGGAAAAAGATTTTTTGTTGTGCTGATATATACACATTTGTGCAGCACGGAAATATAGCTTAACTAATATTAAGCATACAAGTAAACAATTAAAAGCTCAACAGAATACCTTCAAGCCTGGATGCAGTACGGCAGCGATTTGCAGCTGGTTGTTTTTCCACAATTGGTTGTTGTGTTATTTTTTTGTGTTAGAATATTGTTACAAAATGTAATAATTATTTGTCTATTTGTAAAATATACTTTACATTAGTGAAAACATTAAAGCTATGTCAAGGAAATTACTCTTAGCAAACAAGTATAAAAAACTCGGCTGGTTCATACTTATCCCGTCGACTATTTTAGGTCTCATTTTAGCCTATAATGAATTTGGTTTGGACTGGCTTTGGGCTCGGGTATTTGCCATTGCCAATGATGGAAAAGAGGGGAAGTACATGTATTTAAGTTTTAGAAATACAAATATTACCAATACGGTAGTAGGCTCATTCTTTATTATTGGTGCAATGCTAGTTAGTTTTTCTAAAGAAAAAAATGAAGATGAGTTTATTGCCGAAATACGGCTTTCCTCATTATTATGGGCAGTTTGTGTAAGTTATATTTTACTACTCATTTCGTTTCTGCTAGTTTACGGTACGCCTTTTTTAGATGTAATGGTCTATAATATGTTTACTGTATTAATCATCTTTATCATTCGTTTTACTTACATATTGCATAAAAATTCTAATTCCGAGTCAGATGAAAAATAATATTAAAGTCGAACGAGCTATTAAAAACCTGACTCAAGAAGAGTTAGCAAACAGAGTCTCGGTCAGCAGGCAGACGATTAATGCAATGGAGGCAAACAAATATGTGCCATCTACAGTCCTGGCTTTGAAAATTGCCAGGGTTTTTAATAAGTCGGTTGAAGAAATATTTATACTTGAAAAGAAAGATTGAATTTTTATAACAAAAAAACCAACATCAGACTATATTATGCACAAAGAAGTTAAAGACGGGAAAGTTATTTTAGTGTCTACGGTTAGTAAGATCGTTTTGCATAATAATTACATCTGTCTTTCAGATCTTTATTCGATGCTCCTTTGCAATTCGCCTGGGTATTTCTTACTTTAATTATAAACCATCAATTATGAAAAGACTTTTCTTTCTAATGGTTATATGTTGCATTGCACTTGTAACCACGGCTCAACTCAACAAGTCTGGTGTTGTTTTGATTCAGACAACTGCTATCAACATTATTGTTGCTGAGCAATTAGTGAATAAGCCTGTTATCAGCGTACAGAAAAAAAGAACCTTGAAAGAAAGACTACAGGTCAAACTTTTTCAAAACATCCTAAAAAAGAAAGCGGCTGATGCTGATGCGAAAAAAGCTGTCAAAGTATTGGGTCTGTTTTCCATCCTTGCATCTTTAATGGGTCCGTTTACCCTGTTGCTTGCTTTTGTATCGGCATCGCCGGGGATATTTGTAGCATTTGGAATTGCATTTTCTTTAACCGCTGTTATCCTTGGTTTACTCTCATTAACAAAGAGAAAAGCATTAGCAGATAAAACCGGCACAAGCAATGTAGCTGCATGGATCGGCATCGTATTTGGTGGATTGTTTGTTATTGCATTAGCCAGTTTATATGCATTTGTAAACTTTTAATACTTCTATCTTTTAACAGATATAAAAACCCCCCGATAAATCGGGGGGCTCAACATAGCCAATAGATGTTCTTGCTTAGTCTCTGTAGGTCGATATATATCTTGTAAGCTCTGTTTTACTGGTTCCAAAACTAAAGACATCATTTACGATGAAATAGTTGCCTCTGTCGCTGGTATAACGGTAAGCAAATTTTGCCAGCTCGAGTTTATTCTGCTCAAAACTGAACAATTGGGCCAGTTCCCTTACCTGTGAAGCCGACATATAATTGTTGGGTAATACAGATTTAAGAATATCGAACCTGTTGTCATCAAAACTTTCACGCTGAACGGTTTGCTTTAATTGCTGAAAACGTTCATTGCTCATGGATTGACCCCAGGTGCCGGCATTGTTACCATTATTGTTTCGGGTGTCCGGGTTCCAACCACCATCACCATTGCGGCTGTCCTGATTGTTCCAGCCACCATTATCATTCCAATCGGTATCATAACGGTTATCAATAGGCTGCTCATCTGTAAACACACGACCAAAGCGGTTGATGATAATATCGGTATGCATTCCGTTGCGTACGTTCACTGTACCATTATAGATCAACTGGCCTTGTTGGTTTTGATTTCCCCATTGCCTGCGTTGATTGTTGTTGACACGGTAGATCTGTACACGATGATAGCCGGGATTGAGATTGCTGATGCGGATGTTCTGATCATTGTCTTTGATCCGTTGCCCGTCGATCATAATACGTAATGGCATGTTGCTCATGCTGCTGATACTGAGTCGTGCCTGATCATAACCTGCAAAGACTGAAAGACTGAGAAATAAAAAAGTAACGAGTGTAAAAATTCTGTTCATATAAACCTCCTTTGTTTTATTAATAGATGCCAAAGTATATGCAGTGGAAAAAAAGATGGTTATAATAAATCGTTAAAGGATTTTTGTTTTTCAGGTATGGCATACCTTGGAGGTATGCCATACCTGTACCGAAAAGAAATGAACGCATTCATATTTATGCAATTCTTCTTTTATTTGCATCCCATCATCGCAGTAATTATTTACCTTACAAAAAATAGCTCACATGTTGTTGAAACGCCTTTTCCTGCTTAACCTATTGCTCTTATCATTTTTTGCCATGTCACAAGCACAATCAACTTTTAATTATACAACAGCATGGAAAAAAGTAGATGACCTGATTAGTAAAAAAGGTCTTCCTGAATCAGCATTAAACGAAGTGAAAATCATTTATGCAGCCGCTAAAAAAGAAAAGAACAACGGGCAGTTAATTAAAGCATTGCTGTTTCGGGTAAACCTGCAACAGTTAAAAGAAGAAGATGCTGATATTAAAGCCATCAAAGAAATTGAAAAAGAAATCCTCCTTTCAACAGAACCGGTTAAATCCATTCTCACCAACCTTTTAGCAGAAGCTTACTGGCAATATTTCCAGAACAATCGCTGGAAATTTTATGATCGAACCAATACCACCGCCTTTGTAAAAGATGATCCTGAAACATGGAGCATTGATGATTTTCATCACAAGATCAGTACACTTTACCTGGCATCTATTCAAAACGAAAAACTGTTACAGCAAACAACGCTTGAAAAGTTTGATCCCATCATCAGCAAAGGGAATATGCGTTACCTGCGCCCTACCTTATATGATTTGCTAAGCTTTCGTGCCCTCGCCTATTTTGAAAATGATGAACGCAGCATTACCAAACCGGCCGATGCATTTGAGATCAACACAGCATCTGCATTTGATCCTGCTGCTGATTTCATCACCAAAAAATTTGTAACAGGCGATTCGCTCTCGTTGAAACATAAAGCATTGTTGCTGTATCAGAATATCATTCGCTTTCATATCAATGATGCAAAGCCCGATGCATTGATCGATGCAGATCTCCACCGGATTGCTTTTGTCAACCGCAACTCCACGCATGAAAACAAGAATGATTTATATCGTGCTGCATTAACACATCTCATCAAACAATACAATAACCAACCGGCAGCAGCACAGGCATCTTATCTCCTTGCGCAAGACTATGTTGATTTTGCTGCTACCTACGATTTCAAAAAACACAAATCGGATGATGCACTCAATCCGAGATATTATTATCAAAAGGCTGCGGCTATCTGTAAAGAAGTGATTGCACAAAAAACGGAAAGTGAAGGCAAGGCCAATTGTAATAATTTATTGTACAGTATTGAACAGAAAGATATTTTCATCATTTCTGAAAAGGTAAATATTCCCGGCAAACCTTTCCGTTCATTGCTCAGCTACCGTAACATCAGTAAAGCTTATTTCCGTATTGTGAAGATGGATAAGAAAGCTTTTGAAGAATTGCAGAACCGTAACTGGGAAGATGAGTACTGGAAAAAGATCACTGCCTTACCTGCAGTAACAAACTTCAATTACAGTTTACCTGCCAGTAACGATCACCAGGAACATTCAACTGAAATAAAAGTGAACTCCTTACCGGTTGGCACCTATCTATTGCTGGCAAGTGCCGATGAAAACTTCACATTGAGTAAAAATATTTTGGCTGCACAATTCTTTCATGTAAGCAATATTGCATGGATTCATAATGGTACGGAGTTTTTTGTAGTGAACCGTGAAAGCGGTCAGCCCCTGGCAAAAGCAAATATTATTTTGTGGGAAGGTGTTTACAATTATGATCAGCGTGTCTATATTCAAACAAAAGTTGATAGCTATACAAGTAATGCCAATGGCAATTTCCGGATTACTAAAGCACCCGGCAAAAATTCATACAACAGAACACTGGAAGTGAATTTTGAAAAAGACAACCTGCATTTGGATGACCGTGCTTATGCATATGTGTACGAAGGAAAGAAAGAACCCATTGATGAAAAAAAAGAACGGCGTGTATTTTTCTTTACTGATCGTTCTATTTACCGTCCCGGTCAAACCATTTACTTCAAAGGCATTGTAACAACCAAAGATGCAGCAACTGGCAAACCCAAAATTGTAGAAGGGTTAAAATCAAAGATCATTTTATATGATGCTAATGGAGAAAAGATCGACTCCATGGAAGTAACAAGCAATGAATTTGGTTCTTATTCCGGCAAGTTTATATTACCAGTTGGAAGAATGAATGGTAATTTTCGTTTAGAGGAAACAATAACATCTGCTGCTGCAAATTTTTTAGTAGAAGAATACAAGCGTCCGAAATTTTATGCAGAGTATCAACCCATCACTAAAAGTTATCGTGTAAATGATCAGGTCACTGTTACTGGCAATGCAAAAGCATATGCAGGAAATAATATTGATGGAGCATTGGTAAAATATCGTGTGGTAAGGCAACCACGCCTGCCTTACCCCTGGCTGAGTTGGAAATGGGGCTGGCCCATCATGGAGGAGCAGGAAATTGCACATGGCGAAACAAAAACAAAAGCCGATGGCACATTCGATATTGTATTCACCACCATACCTGATAAAAAAGTACGCAAAGAATTAGATCCGGGGTTTGATTATAAAATTATTGCTGATATCACCGATCTCAATGGTGAAACAAGAACTGCTGAAACAATTGTAAGTGTTGGATATAAATCATTGCAATTACAAATCAGTTTGCCGCAAGGTGAAATGATGCCGGTCGATAGTTTAAAGTTCATCAACATCAGTACACAAAACATGATGGGTGAATTTGTAAAGAGTAATGT
>JANMOR010000072.1:0-5326 GCA_031369435.1 Chitinophagaceae bacterium | reverse complement strand
CGGACGGCGGGATCGGAAAGGACGAAGGGCATCGGGTTGGGGGTGCTGCTGGTCCTGACTCAGGTTTCCACCCATTGGATGGTGGAAACAAATGCGTACTGGCATGGTTCAATGCATCGCTGATGATGGCATCCTGCTCATTAAACAAAGGTTCAAACACACCGCCATTGGCATCAAAAGCTGCTGCATATAAAATGGTATCTTCTGTTCCAAGGAATTTGGAAATTTTCGCTTCGAGTTCTTTATGAATATCCTGCGTACCACAAATGAAACGGACACTGCTCATACCAAAACCCCGCAGATCAATATATTTTTTTGCTGCTTCAGTTACTTTGGGATGAGAAGACAGACCGAGGTAGTTATTTGCACAAAAGTTGAGAACGATCTTTCCATTGACCATGATCTCAGGTCCCTGGGCACTTTCAATGATCCGTTCGGTTTTAAACAAACCGTTTGCTTTGATTTCAGCTACTTCCTCAGCAATACGTACTACCAGCTTTTCATTCATACTTCAATATTTAGGAGAACAAAAATAGGGGGATTTGATGGGTAAAAAGGTGCGGAACCGATTGCATGTTTACCAATCACGAATTAAAGGTGCCTTCAAATTGTCCCAATCTTCTTTAAACAGGTATGCCATACCTCAGAGGTATGGCATACCTGCAGCAGTACTATCCCCGCCACAATTTGAAAGTAACATAACAAATATGGGGTTGGTCTGTAACATTTTTCGCTTTACCTTCGTCCAATCTTCTAAAACAGGCGAATTATGAAAAAGCAAATCCTCGCTCTCGGTGCAGTTGTTCTCATAACAGTTTCTGTTGGGATCTTTCTTGCTGCTACGCCTGTTCACAATCAGAAGATCGCATCGCCTAAATGCACCAAGACCTGCGAAAGCAAGCCGGTTACCACCCCACAGACTGGTTTTTTTATTTTTGACTCCTTTTCGGGCAATCTCTAAACTATTTTTTCAAATACTGTAACTTTTATCTCCGGTGTCCGTAATAAGGATATTAAACTTATCATTACTGACCTCTAACTGATTTATGACCGCCAGAGAATACAATGAATGTGTAACCAGGTATGCCGATAATGTGTACCGCTTCATCCTCAAAAACCTGGGGCATGAAGAAGATTCACGGGATGTGGTGCAGAGCGCTTTTGAAAAGCTCTGGATCAATAAAGACAATGTGGAGAATGAACGCAGCAAATCGTACCTCTTCACCATTGCTTACAACCAGATGATCGACCATATACGCAAACACAAACGGGTGACTTTGAAAGAAGAGTTCAATGAACAGGTGAGGGTACAAAACAAGCCACAGCATAATATGAAAAAAGTACTGGAAGATGCGTTGGCCCGTTTAAGTGAAACTGCAAGAAGTTTAGTTTTATTAAAAGATTACGAAGGATACAGTTATGATGAAATTGGTGAAATAACGGGATTAAACGAAAGCCAGGTAAAAGTTTATTTGCATAGGGCCCGATTACAATTGAAGACGTATTTAGTGAGTATTGAAAATGTAATGTAAAAACAAGCTATGAGCTGCGAGCTTTTAGCTGCAAGTAAGAAATAATGAATATTAACCGCCATAATTACGAAGAATTTTTCCTGCTGTATGTCGACAATGAGTTGACAGCGGCTCAGCGAAAAATTGTTGATGCATTTATGGCATCGAATCCTGATTTGCAGGAAGAATTTCGTCTTATTCAGCAAACAACCTTTTCAACCGATGCAAAACTGGATAATGATTTTATCAGTTCATTATTGAAACCGGTTGATGAAGAAACAACTATCAGCGAAGAACAGCTTTTATTATTTGTTGATGATGAGTTGAAAGCTGATGAACGCTTATTGGTTGAAAAAGCCGTTACTGAAAGTCCTTCTTTACAAAAAGAATTGCAACGGCTTCAACGCACATTGTTTCAACCGGATCATTCAATCGTTTTCCCCAACAAATCATTATTATATAAAGAAGCAGAACCTGCAAGAGTATTTTATATGAGTACTGTTGCACGGAGATGGGCTGCCGCAGCTGCTGTTATTTTATTATTAGGAAGTGCAATATGGTTGATGTTAGATAAATCAACTGATCCTGTTGGCCCACTTGCAGGAAAGAATTCACCAGCTATTACTCCGGAAAAACAACCAGGAGTTGCTGTAACAAAACCTGCTGAAGAACAACCGAAACAAATTGCAGTACAGCAACCTGCTGAAGAAAAACAAAATACTCTTACAACTAAAGAAAAAAACAATAACCGTCCTTCAGTTAATAACCAGGAAATAACAATTGCAAAAACAGATAAAGAAAAAATAAAGGAACAAACAATTATTCCATCACAGGAAAATAATGGTATTGTAAAAGTTGAACCCCCTGTAATTGTTAATCCTGAAAAAAATCCTGCACAGGAAAGTAACAAAACAGAAACTCCAACCGTACAACCTAAAACAAGCACAGCCAACACAACAACCTATGCTTCTTACAACAACGATACAAACAATGAAGATGAACAACTACTCTTCAGTGAAGATCGCCAACGTAAAAGTGGTTTAACAGGATTTGTGAAAAAAGCAAAACGGATGTTTGAACGTAAAACCGGTATTCAATCAAACGGCTCCGAAGTTCGCTTTGCTGTGTTTGCAGTAAACACTCAATAAAAAAAATTAAACGGATTTATTATGAAGCAACTATTATTCTCATTGCTTGGCCTTATGATATGCTTTACAGGCATGGCGCAAAGTGACACAACAAAACCTCAGAGTGCCGACACCATTAAAGTAGGCAACATGATCATCATTAAAAAACATGATGGTAAAGAAAAGAAAGAAGAAAAAACAAACGAAGACAAAGACGATGATGATGATGATAATGTAACCGTTGAAATTAAAAAACGGAAAGAATACAAAAAGTCAAACGTCAGTACCAACTGGATGATTGTTGATCTTGGTTTCTCTAATGTAAATGATCAAACCAATTACAGTGCTCCTGCAACACAGGCTTTTTTCCCCGGTGGAACAAAAAACCAAATGAGCATTCGTAATGGCAAATCTGTGAATGTGAACGTTTGGTTCTTTATGCAAAAAGTAAACCTCGTTCAACATGTCATAAACCTGAAATATGGTTTAGGCGTGGAGTTGAACAACTACCGCTACGAAAAGAATATCCGTTATGGTATAGATCCGCAGGTGATCTACAGCGACAGTATCTCTTTTACAAAAAATAAACTGGCAGCCGATTACATTACATTACCGGTGATGCTCAATTTCAACTTTGCTCCTAAAAGGAAAAAAACATACGGCCTTAGTGCAGGCATCAGCGCAGGTTATCTGTATGCAGCCCGTCAAAAACTAAAAAGCGATTTGAGAGGAAAAGAAAAAATCAAAAATGATTTTAACCTTGAGCCATGGAAAATATCTGCAGTAGGTGAATTGAACCTGGGAGTAGTAAACTTATACGGAAGTTATGCCCTCAACAATTTACACAAAAACGGATTACAGCAAACACCATATAATTTTGGAATACGACTTAGCAGCTGGTAATACAACTAACGCTGTCTTCTCTGGCAAGCCGCTTCTCTTTTCGGGAAGCGGTTTTCTTTTGGGTGGGTCACCGTTAAACGGTGGCTCACCCAAAAGGGATATAATAATTCCCTTACTTTGCTTTTATAAACAACAAACACATGGCATACAAAGTGACAGATATTGAAGGTGTAGGTATTAATTATGCAGCCCGGCTGGAAACACTGGCCATTTTTACCACCGATCATTTGCTTGAACAGGGCGGGACAAAAAAAGGAAGAACAGCGATCGTTGACATAACAGGTATTCCTGAAAACTTAATTCTTACCTGGGTTAACCATGCCGATCTGCATCGGATTAAAGGTGTGGCTGCACAGTTCAGCGAATTACTGGAAGCAGCTGGTGTTGACACAGTAAAAGAATTTGCAACACGTAATGCTGAAAATCTACACGCCAAACTGGTTGAAACCAATGAAAAGTTTGGATTGAGTGGCAAAGTTCCTTCGGCAGAAACCTTAACAGCAATGATTGCCGAAGCAAAAACACTGGAACAAAAAGTATTTCACTAAGCACATTTACCAGAAAATGAAAAACCGCTTTGAGTTACAAGCGGTTTTTTTATGCGCTCAAAAAACAAATCAATCAGCTCTTCTTCATCAAGACTTTGTTAATTAAATTCGCAATCAAAATATGGCATAGTTTTTCGCCGTTAATCCGTTATCAATTGTGTAAATGAAAAGCCAGTCAACCGCCTTTATTTTTTCTTCTGCTCTTATGCTCCTGTTGAGTGGGTTCACTTTTCTTCACCGAAATAAATCGGTACCAACTAATTTAACTGTAAGAAAATCAAGTTCCTTCAAAATCATTATCGATAAAACCAATTATGAACTTAAAGTGTATGATGAGCAAGGTTGGCTGCTGACCTATCCGGTTGTGTTTGGCACAAGTGAAATGACGGATAAGATGATGGAAGGAGACAGACGCACTCCCGAAGGACATTACAGGATCATCGGCAAAAAAATTCACCCGGAGTGGGGGCATTTCCTGCTGCTCGATTATCCAACTCAAACTGATATTGAAAAATTCAATGGCCGCAAACAACAGGGGTTGATTCCTTACACGGCTAAACCTGGTGGTGGCATTGGCATCCACGCCACCCGCAGGAACGAAGACCGCTTTGTTGATTACTATTATAACTGGACGCTTGGCTGCATCTCTACCAAAAGGGAATATGCAAAAGAACTGTACAATATGCTGCCGGTAGGTACTGAAGTAATTATCCTCCGCTGAAAAATACCCACTTGGGGGTATGATTTCTATATTAAATAAACGGTTTCTTTGGTTTCAGTTATTCAATATGAAATCAATCATTTTTTCATTTTGTATTTGCTTCAATCATCTACTGTGATAACTCACATTGAATTGTTCAATTACTGATGGGATAATGATTCAGCCATATCCAAAAACTTGCATCGGACCTATACCCAAAATCCACTGTAAGAAAAAGCCCCCGAGTAATTGGGGGCTTCCTTTTATATTTTTCCGTTTTTAATTTCTTCCACCACTCCAGGGTCAAGTAAAGTAGATATATCGCCCAGATTTTCTATTTCACCTTCTGCAATTTTTCTCAAAATGCGTCGCATGATCTTTCCGCTTCTTGTTTTTGGTAAGCCAGATACAAATTGAATCTTATCAGGTTTGGCAATAGCACCTATAACACGGGTTACTGTTTGGAGAACATCTTTTCTTGTTGACTCTTCATTGCCATGCATATGACCAAAAACAACATAAGCATAAATGCCCTGT
>JANMOR010000068.1:0-4363 GCA_031369435.1 Chitinophagaceae bacterium | reverse complement strand
CCCGTTAAAAAGCCTGCATTTTATGCAGGCTTTTTTTTATTTTGAAAGGTGACTTTTTTCGTTTACATCATTTACGCTGAAACCCATGATCGATTTTATATTGGTCAAACCGATAATATTAGTTTGCGTTTACAAAGACATAATAAGGGGTATGAAAAAGCAACTAAGCCATACATTCCGTGGATTATAAAATGTGTCATAGAAAAATCAACAAGATCGGAGGCCATGATCTTAGAAAAGAAACTGAAAAATTTAAACAGGGAAAAACTTCAGCTGTTTATTGAAAAATACAGTTGATTCATCAAATTGTGGCTCTGAGGGTCGGGGGCCGAGACGCTCTGGTCTCGGTACCGACCAATGCGTCGGTATTCGAGACCCCTCAATCTCCCCCGTTAAAAAGCCTGCATTTTATGCAGGCTTTTTTTTATTTGATCATTGATTTTTCACACACGGTTCCTGGTGTGTAACCGTATTCTTTCTTAAATGCTTTTGTGAAATTGGAAACATCGGTAAATCCGATTGTATAACCTGCTTCTTTGGGGGCCATACCCTGTTCCATCATTTCTTTAGCTTTATATAAACGCTGTTTATTGTAATATTCATACAGCCTGTAACCATATACCTGTTTAAACCGTTGTTTCAATTTAGTACTGCTCATATGAGCAAGTCTTGCCAGTAAAGTAATAGATGGAAATTTATCTGTATCACCGGCCGTTAATATTTTTTCAATATTTTTCAACCGGTTGATGTCTTCATCAGGTATGAGTTTTTTATTTCTGATCTCAAGTGAGTCATTTAAAAATGTACTGAAAAAATATTCTAATAAAAGAATAACCCTGCTTTTTAAGATCAGTTTTTCAGAATCATTCTTCAGGTTGGTTTCAAAAATGAGATTCAGTTTTTCTTTTACTTCTTCATTGATCTTTATTTTATTCACCTGGGTCAATGCTTCTCCAATCAACAGTTCTAATTGTAATTTTGTAGTTGAATCAAAATGTTCTGCTATCCATTGAGGTGTGAAGTAAATACCCAGCCGTTTTATTCTTGTACCTGCAGTATATAACAACTCCAGTTCTGTATTACTTGATGATACAAAAATGTTGTTCCTCTCCTTTACTTCATAATCTTTAATTTCATCTTTCTTACTTCGAATAGCAAAGTGATCACTTACCTTAACCTGGTTAAAATAAATCACGAGCCCCACCTGGTTATTACTGATTCTGTGAAGAATACAATTTTCTTTGAGGTGTGCATTCATGAGGATATAGGAAAAGGACCGGTCAACACTATCAGCAAAGCAAAAACCATCTGCTGTTAATTCAGGCAGAACTAAATAATAATTCTTAGCGCTTACGCCAATTAATTGAGCTATTTCCTGGATCCAGGTCTTAAAATTCTTTTGTTTAAATCTGAGGTACATTCTTATGCTAAAGTATTACTCTGTTTTTTTTTGCTCTGTAGTAGTACCACGTATTTTGTGTAGAATTTAATTGAGCTTTTGTTTAATTTCCTGTAGTCTAAGTAATGCTTCAACGGGTGTGAGCCGGTTAATGTCAATACCTTCAAGTGTTTTTCTGATGTCTTCAAATGTTTGGGAATGTACATCAAAAATGTTGAGTTGCATTTTTTGAGTGGGTAAGTTCTTCAATTGATTTTGCAGATCACCACTGCTGCGTTGATCTTCCAGTTGTTTTAAAATTTCATTTGCACGTTCAATCAATGATACCGGCATGCCGGCCATTTTTGCTACATGAATACCAAAGCTGTGCTTACTACCGCCCGGAGCAAGTTTTCTTAGGAATATAACCTTGTTGCCGACTTCTTTATTAGTGACATGATAATTCTTGATGCGTGGAAATTTTTCTTCCAGCTCATTGAGTTCATGGTAGTGTGTGGCAAATAAAGTTTTGGGTTGATGGCTGGATTGATGCAAAAACTCGGCAATACTCCATGCAATGGAAATTCCATCGTAGGTAGAAGTACCCCTGCCAATTTCATCGAGCAGTATTAAACTGCGATGTGAAAGATTATTGATGATGCTGGCCGTTTCATTCATCTCCACCATAAATGTACTTTCACCTCCACTTAAGTTATCATTGGCCCCAACTCTTGTAAATATTTTATCTGTTAAAGGAATTTTTGCAGCTGCAGCAGGAACAAAGCTTCCCATATGCGCCATTAAAACAATCAAGCCTGTTTGGCGCAGTAGAGCACTTTTACCACTCATGTTAGGTCCGGTGAGGATAATGATCTGCTGTTCATCTTTATCTAATAACAGATCATTGGCAATATACGTTTCGCCTTGTGGAAGATTCCGTTCAATTACAGGATGCCGGGCATCTTTTAACTCAAGTTCATCTCCTTCATGTAATTGAGGACGGATATATTTATATAGCAATGCATTTTCAGCAAAGCAGCAAATACAGTCCAGCATTGCCATTACCTGCCCGTTTGTTTGAATGGGTCCAATGTATTCCTGCAGCTCTGTTAAGATTTTTTCAAAAAGCTCCGTTTCTATATTTAATATTTTTTCTTCAGCCCCGGTTATTTTTTCTTCATATTCTTTCAGCTCTGTTGTTATATATCGTTCAGCATTGGTCAATGTTTGCTTTCTTGTCCATTCTGTGGGCACTTTGTTTTTATGTGTATTAGTCACTTCCAGGTAATAACCAAAAACATTATTGAATGAAATTTTTAGTGATGGGATGCCGGTTGTTTCACTTTCACGCTGCTGTATCTCTAATAAATATTCTTTACTGTGATGAGCAATACGCCGAAGTTCATCTAAGTCTGCATCAACACCATCTCTTATTACATCAGCCTTATTAATCATTACCGGTGGATTGTCAACAATTTCACCGATGATCTTCTTTGCAATATAATGACAGGGGTTAATGGTATCACTTAAGCGTTTCAAAAACAAATTTGATGATGTGTTGCACTGCTCTTTTATTTTTTCTGCATATTCTAATCCTTTAGCCAATTGTAAAACTTCTCTTGGGTTGATTTTTTTCAACGGAAGCTTGGCAACCAATCTTTCAACATCGCCGCTGTGTTTAATCAAAGCATGCAGTTGTTTTCTTAACTCGGGTTCAAGAATCAATGATTGCACAGCATTTAAGCGTTCATCAATACGCTCTTTATCCTTTAAGGGCAAAACCATCCATCTACGCATCAATCGTGCACCCATTGGTGAAACAGTATTGTCCATTACTCTCAGTAATGAGTGACCTCCATCATTATTACTTCCTAATAATTCAAGGTTGCGGATGGTGAAGCGATCCATCCATAAATAATCTGCTTCATCTAAACGTTGAATGGAAGTAATATGATTCAGGTTAGGATGTTCTGTATCTCTTAAATAATGTAACACAGCACCGGCTGCAATAGTGCCGAGTGTCAATGCTTCAATTCCAAAACCTTTTAATGAATGTGTTTGAAAATGTTTCAGCAATAACTCAGTTGCATAGGTTTCACTGAAGATCCATTCCTCTAAATGGTAGGTATAAAATTTAGGTCCGAAATTTTCTTTGAATTGTTTTTGTTTGTTGCGTTGAAAAACAACTTCCGCTGGTTTTAAACTCTGCAATAATTTATCAGCATATTCTTTGTTTCCTTCAGCAACAAAAAATTCTCCTGTGCTGATATCAGCAAAGGCCAGTCCATATTGATCATTGTATTCATGAACTGCGGCCAGGAAATTGTTACTGTTATGCTCCAGCAGTTTATCATTGGTGGCAGTGCCGGGAGAAAGTAATTCAGTTACTCCTCGTTTCACAATTCCTTTGGCCAGTTTGGGATCTTCAAGTTGATCACAGATAGCAACACGATGACCTGCTTTTACCAGTTTATGCAGATAAGTATCTAATGCATGATGAGGAAAACCAGCCAGCTCACTGCTGGATGCTAATCCATTATTTCGTTTGGTTAAAGTAATTCCAAGAATTTGAGAAGTAAGAATGGCATCCTCTCCAAAGGTTTCATAAAAATCACCCACCCTGAATAATAAGATAGCATCCGGGTATTTTGATTTTATTGCCCGGTGTTGCTGCATCAAGGGAGTATCGGTTCCTGCTTTTGCCATGGCGACAAAAATAAGCAAGCCGTTTGTTCAGCAACAGATAAATTGTTCAGATTAATAATTAAAGGAAAACAATCTCGTATTCCAGTTCAGCAAATTTTTCAAACATGGCACTTACCCCACAATATTGTTCTTTCGACATCATCACCGACCTGCGAACTTTATCCTGATCTTCTTCCTTTACTTTGATACGGTAGGTGATCTTTACCCAGTTGTACGTTTTAGGAGTTTCAGTGGTAAGATTCGCTTCAACATCCATACTGAAATCGCTGAATTCAACTC
>JANMOR010000065.1:0-3862 GCA_031369435.1 Chitinophagaceae bacterium | reverse complement strand
GTAAAGGCTAATTGTGTAATGGGATTTGCACCTGCTTCTGCAATATGATAACCGCTGATACTTACACTGTAAAAATTGCGGACGTTCTGCTGAATAAAATATTCCTGCACATCACCCATCAGCTTCAATGCAAATTCTGTTGAGAAGATGCAGGTGTTTTGTGCCTGGTCTTCTTTTAAGATATCTGCCTGCACTGTTCCTCTTACCTGTTGCAATGCTGTTTGTTTGCATTGAGCATATACATCTGCAGGTAATACTTCATCACCACTCAAACCAAGAAGCTTTAAACCAAGTCCGTTATTGCCCGATGGCAATTCATCAGGTGATGATGTATTCTTATAAGAAGGTTTTGCAGTTGTGCCGAATTTCTTTTCGAAAGCTTTATTCACCATTGACCATTCACCATTCACCTCAATCCATTTTTCACATTGCTGATCAATGGCTGCATTCATAAAGAAAGCCAATATCATTGGTGCCGGACCATTGATGGTCATACTCACACTTGTCTTTGGATCGCACAAATCAAACCCGCTGTATAATTTTTTTGCATCATCAACAGTAGCAATACTTACACCGCTGTTACCAACCTTGCCATAAATATCCGGACGATGAGCAGGATCTTCACCATATAACGTTACACTGTCAAATGCAGTGGACAAACGAATAGCAGGTTGATTCAATGAAACATAATGAAAGCGTTTGTTGGTACGTTCCGGCCCGCCTTCACCTGCAAACATTCTGGTTGGGTCTTCACCTTCACGCTTTAAAGGAAACACACCCGCAGCAAACGGAAAACTGCCCGGCACATTTTCCTGTGCCTGCCATTTTAATAAATCGCCCCAGTCTTTATATTTCGGCAACACCACTTTCGGGATTCTTGTTCCGCTTAAACTGGTGCTGAACATGGGTTGCTTAATTACTTTATCTCTTACTTTATATTCATAAAAATCCTGTTGATAAGCTTTTACTTTCTCCGGCCAGTGTGCAATTAGTTTTTTGGCAACAGGAGTTTGTTGATCTGTATAAAATTGTATTTGTTGATTAATTGTTTCAAGTAAAGAAGCATCTGCTTTGTTTTTGATGATTTCCATTGCCCCATACAACTGGTACAACTTTGAGGCAATTGCAGCCTGCTCATTCACCAGTTGATTATAATCTTTAATGGCATCAGCTATTTCACTGAGATAACGAACCCTTGCCGGAGGAATAATGAGCGTTTTACTTACTGTGTCTTTATGTACAAAATGTTCTACCCCTCCAAACTTTATATTTGTTTTTGTTGCAATGGCCAGCATGAGCTTTTCGAACAATTCATTTACACCTGTATCATTGAATTGTGAAGCAATTGTTCCAACAATCGGTAACTCATCATCTTTTGCCATGAAAAGCTGATGATTGCGTTTGTATTGTTTGCGCACATCTGCCAATGCATCTAATGCTCCTGCTTTATCAAATTTGTTGATGGTGATTACATCTGCATAATCAAGCATATTGATTTTTTCGAGCTGAGATGCTGCACCATATTCCGGTGTCATTACATACAAACTCACATCGCAATAATCAAGAATGGATGCATCACTTTGCCCAACACCTGCACTTTCAAGAATAATAAAATCAAAACCAGCTTCCTTGCAAATGTCGATTGCTTCCTGCACATGAACACTCAACGCTTTATCACTTTCTCTTGTGGCAAGGCTTCGCATGTATGCTCTGGCATTTGAAATGGAGTTCATCCGGATACGATCGCCCAGCAATGCGCCACCTGTTTTCTTTTTTGATGGGTCAACAGAAATCACTGCAATAGTTTTATCAGCAAATGCATTTAAGTAACGTCGAACAATTTCATCAGTTACAGATGATTTACCTGCGCCACCTGTTCCTGTGATGCCCAGAACCGGAATATTTGTTACAGGTTTCTGGTTGCCTGTTACAGGTTGTCCATTTTCAGCATTGGTAATTTTTCTTGCAATCTTTCTTACATCTTTCAATTCACCCAATGTCATTGGGTTTTTGTAATCACCAGTTCCATTTAATGAAACATCACATTGCTTGATCACATCTTCAATCATTCCTTCTAGTCCCATATGTCTTCCATCATCAGGAGAATATATTCTTGTGATGCCGTATTGATGCAGTTCGTCAATTTCGGTAGGTAAAATTGTTCCTCCACCACCACCAAATATTTTAATATGTCCGCAACCATTTTCGTCCAGCAGATCTTTCATGTATTTAAAAAACTCCACATGCCCTCCCTGGTAGCTGGTAATGGCAATTCCCTGTGCGTCTTCTTCAATGGCACACTCCACAATTTCATGTACGCTGCGGTTATGCCCGAGATGAATGATCTCTGCACCCTTGCTTTGCATAATGCGTCGCATAATGTTGATAGCGGCATCATGCCCGTCGAAAAGAGAAGCAGCTGTAACAATGCGGACTTTATTGGAAGGAGAATAACCCATATAGTAGCTTCATTTAAGAAGTGAGCAAAGTTACAATATGAAGAACAAAGGCGAATGATTGTTAGCAGAGCTTCTGTCTTACTTACAAAAAAGCCCCTAAAAGAGGCCGAAAGATAATTTGTAATTGCTTAATCCCTCCTGCTGAGATAGATGAAAATATACTGCACCAGGGTTACTAATGATGCCAAAGCTGCAACTACATAAGTAGCCGCCGCCCATTTAAGTGCATCCTGCGCCCCTGCATGTTCCTTTTCAGTTGTTACATTGGTTCTATTGAGCCAGGCCAATGCACGGTTGCTGGCGTCAAATTCCACCGGAAGGGTAATCAGGGAAAAAATAGTGGTAGCTGCAAAAAGAAGTATGCCGACGAGCAAAACTGTCGGGTTTCCACCTCCAAAACCAAGGATACCTACACCAATTGCAAGAATCCATTGCGATAATGTAGTGCTAATTTGTACAACCGGTACCAGGCGAGACCGAAGCATTAACCACTGGTAAGTAGAAGCATGTTGCAAGGCATGGCCGCACTCATGAGCTGCTACGGCAGCTGCCGCAATTGAGTTTGATTGATATACATCCGGGCTCAGGTTTACGGTTTTATTCGTAGGGTTATAATGGTCGCTCAGGAACCCAACAACAGAAACGACTTGCACATCATAAATGCCATTTTCTTTGAGCATTTTTTCAGCTACTTGCTTGCCTGTTAAACCGCTTTGAAGAGGCTGTTTTCCGTACAGTTTAAACTTGCTTTTTAACCTCATCTGAACCAAAAAACCAATCCCCATAAAGAGGAGAGAAACCAACAAAATTCCGGGTGTCATTTTCTTTATTTTTTAATAAGAAAGTATGCATCAAATTAGTTTCCAAAGTACAGAAATGACAAAAAACAACCATCAATACACCAGTCCTAAGTCGTTTTGACAGAGACAGTTACGTTTGCAGGTGGCCGTAAGCAAAATGGCACAAGAATTGTTCCTTTGTTTGTCCCTATAAACTGTTGCTAATCAACAGATAACATTGGCTTAACATAGTCTAAAAAACAGTCTGGGTTACAACCACATTTTGAGAGAATTTATTCACATCTGCTAAAAATAATTTTGTAATGTGGCGGCAATTTGTAATTTAGCAATAGAATTTAATGGGTTAGTAAGTACAAAGGGTTGGGAGTAATTCCAGCCCTTTTACTTTTATTCAACTGCAGATTTTTTTCTTTCATTTCCTCATTTATTTTTTTTCAATTTTTATTTCTGCATTTCATTCTTTTCTTCAAAAAAATATTTTTGACGAAATCATTTTTTTTGATGCACTTTTATAAAGTTAGGAGCAACCATTATGAGTAAAGTAAAAACAACTTTTTTTTGTCAGAACTGCGGATACGAATCTGCCAAATGGTTGGGGAAATG
>JANMOR010000062.1:0-2300 GCA_031369435.1 Chitinophagaceae bacterium | reverse complement strand
TGAATGAACGGTACAGCAATTTGATGGTTGCAGTTACAGGTGTGTACATTGTTTTTTTTTTATACACTTTCATAAGCGGAAAAATCATCAATGCATTTGAAGAATCGAGGCATATGCGTTTAGCAGGTTTAATTTTGTTGCCGCTTGTAGTGCAAGGCCTGCAGGGGTTGATGAAACGTTACCTGCTGGCTGTACCTGTGTTGATGTTTGGCTATGCTGTATTATCTTCCCTCAATAAAGTGGACCACCCAAAGGTAATTTCTGAAAAATACCGGGTGCCCTTGGGTCAAATGAATACGATGGAGGACTACAACATTTTTAAAATGGAAGCGATGAAGGCTGATGTGGTTTATGTAGTAAATGCAGATCTGAAATATGAACTGGATCATTGTAAAACCATCTATTACCAGGATGATTTTACCTCGCTTGATTTTATTCAGGCAAGACCGAAAGCAACGATTACCGGTAAGACAATGCTGTTCATGTTGCCAGAACGGTTTGCTAAAAATGGAAAGCGTGATGCCATACTTGCAAATTTTCCATCAGCCAATCAACAGCAACTTCCCGAAATCAACATACATAAACTAAAGAACTGGGAATTGATTACGGTAAGCTATCATTAAACATATGCCCCAACCAACTATATCTATCATTGTTCCTGTTTATAATGCAGCCCTTTACCTGGAGCAATCCATCAGTTCTATCCTGCAACAAACCATGCAGGATATAGAAGTGATTGCAGTGAATGACGGATCAACTGATAACAGCGGAGCTCTTCTTGACCGGATGGCAGCAAATGATCAAAGGCTGAAAGTATTTCATAACAGTAATAAAGGAGTAAGTGCAACACGCAATGCCGGATTGCAACAGGCAACAGGAACCTATATTGGTTTTTGTGATGCAGATGACTGGATGGAACCAACCATGGTGGAAGAATTGTACAATGCAATGACCACGAACAATTGCAACTGGGCCATTTGCAATATATATATGATCAAAGAAGGCCAACCGGTTAAAACAAGATTACAGTTGAAAGACCAGGTGATTGATATAACTGATAACCGTGGCGATTTTGTACATGGGCTCATGCGGTTCAATTATGACTATGCCAACTGGAATAAATTGTTTGATGCTTCCATTATCCGCAAACATCAAATCCGTTTTGAAGAAGATATGACCATCTGGGAAGATCTGCTGTTTAACCTGCAATACCTGCATTATGCCAACCGGGTAGCCATTCTTGCAAAACCTTTATATCATTACCGTATCCTCAGCACATCGCTTTACAGCGGACAAACAAAAGACAGGCTGCCACAGTTTAATAAGTTATACAGTCATTATAAAAAATTGTCTTCAACACTTGTAACAAGGGATGAAACAGAAGCATTTAAAAAAGAAATGGCCAGGCTTACTTATAATCATCTTTTATACGAGGCCGAAGTAAGAGTGAAAGGTAAAAACAAATACTTCTTTTCCGTTTGGAATGGATTCATCAAAGAATTGAAACGTTTTGAGCCGGCTGTTTTTTATTACCCTGCTCAAGACCGAACCGGTTTGCAGGGAATTAAAAAAACTTTGTTGGTGAGCAGGGACTATACACTGTTCGCTCTCATCATTGCGTCGAAACCATATTTGAAAAAGCCGGTTAAGTTTTTACTCAAACTCCTGAACCGGTAAAATTTTCATATGCATGCAAACGATTAAAGTAAACTTTGGATATTTCTGGCCCGACTTTAACCCGGAAGATAATTATTTTACAAAAGTTCTTTCACTCAAGTACAAGGTTGAACTATCCGATGATCCGGATCTGTATTTTTTTACACATGCTTATAATAATCAACGGGATTACCTGAGGTATAAATGCCATCGTGTTTTTTTGGGATGGGAAAATGTAAGGGCCAACTGGAAGATCTGTGATTATGTTCTCGACTCTGATTTTGTACCGGGTAATCTGCGGCATAAACGCTGGCCCATCTGGGCAGGTTGGGATATCGAAAAATTAGTTCAGCCAAAACAAACAGCAGCGTTTCTCAGCAAAAAGAAATTTGCATGTATGGTGGTTTCCAATGCAAATGCAAAAGAGCGGATTGATTTTTTTCATCAACTTTCAAAATATAAACAGGTTGATTCGGGCGGAAAATACCTGAATAATATTGGCGGGCCTGTGGCCAATAAAATGGATTTTATTAAAGAGTACAAGTTTGTCATCTCTTTTGAAAATTCTTCGCACCCCGGTTATACAACAGAAAAACTCATTGAGCCCATGCTGGTGAACAGCATCCCTATCTATTGGGGAAATA
>JANMOR010000059.1:0-1930 GCA_031369435.1 Chitinophagaceae bacterium | reverse complement strand
TTTCCTTACTCAACAATCGGGTAAAGAAATGCAGAAAGCACCATTTGGAAGAACCATCTTCGGTGCATTAGCTGTTTTGTTTGGATTTGCATTTACCTATTACCTGATTCAGCAATATGGATTTACTGCTTCAGAAAAACTGTTTGATACAGATGTTGCAAGAATAGGCAATGCCATGCTCAATACAGAGCAGGGTGGTTATTCTTTACCCTTTGAAGTAGTAAGTATTTTATTATTAGCCGCCATGGTTGGCTGTATTGTGATTGCTCTCAAAATAAAACCAATAGAAAAATGAGTGAAGTACCTCTGAGTCATATTTTATTTGTAAGTACTGCCTTATTTTTTATAGGCATGTATGGTTTGTTCACAAGAAGAAACCTGATCACCATGCTCATGTCAATTGAACTGATGCTGAACAGTGTGAACATCAATTTTGTGGCTTTCAATAAATATTTATATCCCGAAAAATTAGACGGTATCTTCTTCACCATCTTTATAATAACAATTGCTGCTGCTGAAGCTGCGGTTGCAATTGCCATTATCATCAATCTCTACCGCAGTCATCATTCAATTGATGTGGAGGATGCAACGGAAATGAAATACTAGCGGCCCCCTTCCGACTTTCCCCCAAAGGGTGAAGCCATCGAGGCACGGGCCAGCTTGACAAAGAGGTTTATGAATCAGAAAGGTTCTGATTGATGTTGAATAAGAAATTGAAAGATGAAATGCCCGCCCGGATGAATTCCATTCGGACAGGCTTAGATACAAAAGTTAAATTATAAATTAAAGCCCGGCCTCCCTCTCTACCGGAGAGGGAACGAGGGTGAGGCCTTTTATGAACAACTATACTTACATATCATTGATCCCTTTATTACCCCTGGCAGCTTTTGCACTGCTGGGTTTGTTTGGAAAAAAATATTTCAACAAGTCTGCGGGTATTATTGGCACCGGTTTATTGTTCATCTCAACAGTGCTTTCGCTCTATACAGCTTACCAATATTTTTTTATTGATGGAAAAGTCGGCGATACCTATCAAACAATAACAGCATTAAAATTTACCTGGCTTTCTTTTTCTGATACGGTATCTATCGATATGGGTATCATTCTCGATCCTATTTCAGTTATGATGCTGGTGGTGGTTACTTTTGTTTCATTAATGGTGCACATCTTCAGCCTGGGTTATATGAAAGGCGAAGAAAGGTTTGCTACTTACTATGCATTCCTTGGACTGTTTACCTTTTCTATGCTGGGTTTGGTTGTATCATCCAATCTTTTCCAGATCTATATGTTTTGGGAACTGGTAGGTGCCTCTTCTTATTTACTAATTGGTTATTATTTTCAGAAACCATCTGCTGTTGCAGCTTCGAAAAAAGCATTTATTGTAACACGTTTTGCTGATCTTGGTTTCCTCATCGGAATTCTTATCCTTGCTTTTTATGGTGAAAGTTTAGACTTTAACACCATCATTCATAATTTAACCACTCAGCAGTCATCACAGTTTGTTACTATTACTTCTGCATCATTCATTGGTGTATCAGCCATTACATGGGGTTTAACAATGGTGTTCATGGGGGGTGCAGGCAAGAGTGCAATGTTTCCATTCCACATCTGGCTGCCCGATGCAATGGAAGGTCCCACTCCTGTTTCGGCATTGATCCACGCTGCAACAATGGTGGTGGCAGGTGTGTACTTGGTTGCAAGATTGTTTCCTTTGTTTGCAATCAACGAAACAGCATTATCCATTGTAAGGATAGTTGGTGTAGTGTCTGCTTTGTTTGCAGCTGTTATTGCCTGTACACAAACAGATATTAAACGTGTACTTGCTTATTCAACCATGAGCCAGATTGGCTATATGATGTTTGCTTTGGGTGTTAGTGGCAATGGTGGTGAACATGGTTTAGGTTATACAGCTTCTATGTTCCATTTGTTT
>JANMOR010000015.1:0-1795 GCA_031369435.1 Chitinophagaceae bacterium | reverse complement strand
ATCAAACAAATGCCGATGGGACATTTGAACTAAAGGCAAATATTAACCCCGCTTATTTCGATACCAAATCATTAAATATTCAATTTGAAGCTCCAGATGGATATGAATTGAGAGGAAATCTTGATGGCAATCATTTTTTCTCTAGTGCCAGTTTCTACGATTATGATGTAGCTGCATTTCAACAAATCAATTTTCAACTTTACCCGGTTACAGAAGCAAAGATTAAATTAGTAAGAACACAAACAGATTCGCCAAAAGTCTTTCACATGGAGTATAATTTCAACAATGAGTATGCTACTCATTTTGGCTATCTGTTCAATAATTTTTCTCAAAACTATGACTACACAATACAAACATCCGCAGATATTTATACAAAAATCAAACTTGTTAAAACTTTAGCCTCAGGTATAATTATAACCTCTTATGATTCTGCTATTTTCCGGAGAAATCAAATAAATATCCTTCAGGTCAATTATTAACACAACATTAGTTTCTCCACTTGAGTGTTTGTATCAGGTGCTGCATATCCTTATACAAAAACTGTTCAACAGGTTTAATGGAATCGTAATTCGGAGTTGCATCAAAATACAAGGCTCCTCTTAAGAAATGTTTGATACTGTCGGTTACAAAAAACTGTTTACCCGTTGCTGCATTACCGCCAACATCAAATACAAACCCCTGTACGCCGGGACCACCTTCTACAGGGATTTCATCAATGGATGTCGCTTTCAAACTATGTTTGCTGGTCATCTTAAACGCATCTTCAACCAGTTTACTAAAAACATTTTTACCACCAATGGTTTTGTAGCTGATATACATTCGTCCGCCCATGGTTGGAAAATCAAGGTTTAACCAATAGGGGTTCTCCGGTTGATTGTCAAAAAAGGTACTGTCTTTTATTACTGCGCCATAAGCCGGATATTCAAATGTGTAAGGATAACCCGGCTCATCAAACAGTACATATTTTTTTTCAGGAAAATCAATTTGAAAATAACCTTTCGGCCGTGGTCGTGGATCGGAATTGCAGGAAATGAAAACAAATATGAAAAGTATACTAGAGAATATTCTAACGGCAGATTTCATTTTTAATCATTCATGGGTTTAATGGTCACCTTTACTTTTTCAATGCGGTTGCGGCTAACTTCCTGTACTGTAAACAAAAAATCACCTGTTTCAATGATATCAGCAACTCTGGGTAAACGTTCAGCTAATTCTAATACCAGTCCTGCCAGTGATTCGCTTTCTCCCCTTACAGATTCAAACGTATCAGAAGGAAGATTCATTGTGCGGCATACATCATTGATCATGGTCTTGCCTTCAAAGATGTAATTGCGATCATCAATTTTTTTATTGATGATTTCTTCATCATCAAACTCATCCTTTATCTCACCAATAATTTCTTCTACAATATCTTCCATAGTTACTATTCCGCTCGTTCCACCAAACTCATCTACCACTACTGCAAAGTGAATTCTTTTTTGCTGAAATTCTTTTAGCAGATCGTCAATTAGTTTATGTTCAGGTACAAAAAAAGGAGAACGCATCAGTTGGTGCCAGTGAAAATCATCTGCATCATTGATATGCTGTAGCAAGTCTTTTGTTTGCAAAATACCTACTACCTCATCAAGGTTGTTTTTATAAACAGGCAAGCGGCTGTAATGCAACTCCTGTACACGATTGATCACATCAATAAAAGAAGACTTGAAAGAAATACCACTTACATCCAGTCTTGAACGCATAATTTGTTTTACAGTGATGTTGCTGAAATTCTGTATCCCTTTTAAGATTTGTTTTT
>JANMOR010000778.1:0-8845 GCA_031369435.1 Chitinophagaceae bacterium | reverse complement strand
TTTGCCAATGCCATTGCTTATTATATGAAACTTTCTTACAACAACTGGCATAAAGAAAATATTCATGACGATGCTATACAGGCTGAGTTAAGCGCTATTACAAAAGGTGAACTGGAATTCAACAACCGGCCTTTTGTTCGCCAGTACAGGCCCAGCGATGATTTCAGGGAAAGAGACAGCCGTGGTGGTGGTGGAAAATTCAAAAAACATTTTCAACAGAGAGGCGGCAGTGGCGGCGGAAGAGATAACCGTGGCGGCGGTGGTGGTGGAAGAGATCCACGTGGAGGCGGTGGTGGTGGCGGAGGAAAATTCAAGAAGCGCTATTGATGCCCTCCAAAAAATATTTCTTTATCCCTCTTGTTCAACAGCAAGAGGGATTTTTGTTATCCCTACTTTCGTACAAGAAAAAAATCAACTATGCATTCATTTGAAGTAAGAGGCGGTAAAAAATTAAAAGGCGAAATTATTCCACAGGGCGCTAAAAACGAAGCGCTTCAAATTATCAGTGCAATATTACTGACAGCAGATAAAGTAACGGTCACCAATATTCCCGATATAGTTGACGTGAACCTGCTTATTGAATTACTCGGCGAAATGAATGTAAAGATTGAACGGCCGCAAAGAGATACCTGCATTTTCCAGGCCGATGATGTGAACATTGATTACCTGCACAGCGAAACATTTAAAAAGAAAAGTGGAAAGTTGCGTGGCTCTGTAATGCTTGCCGGTCCTATGCTTGCAAGGTTTCACAAAGCATTTATTCCAAAACCGGGCGGCGATAAAATTGGGAGAAGAAGACTCGATACACATGTTATTGGTTTTGAAAAATTAGGTGCTGCTTTCAACTATCATGCTGAGGATGGCTTTTTTCATTTAACAACAGATGAATTAATAGGTCTTGAGATGTTACTCGATGAACCTTCCGTAACAGGCACTGCTAATATTGTAATGGCAGCAAGTATGGCAACAGGCACAACAACCATTTATAATGCAGCTTGTGAACCTTACATTCAGCAATTGTGTGCAATGCTCAACAGTATGGGTGCAAAAATAAATGGTATTGGCAGCAACCTCTTAAGCATTGAAGGTGTGAGTAGCTTAAGTGGAACAACACATCGTATATTGCCCGATATGATTGAAGTTGGTTCTTTTATTGGATTGGCTGCTATGACACAAAGCGATATTCTTATTAAAGGAGCAGGTGTTGAACATTTAGGAATTATTCCTGAAAAATTTCGTCAGTTGGGAATTCAATTAAATATTAAGGGTGATGATATTCATATACCTGAACAGGAGTTGTATGAAGTGCAACGTTACTTTGATGGTGGCGTATTGACCATCTCCGATCATCCATGGCCGGGTTTTACTCCTGACTTATTGAGTATAGTTTTAGTAACTGCTATCCAGGCAAAAGGAAGTGTACTCATCCACCAGAAAATGTTTGAGAGCCGTTTGTTTTTTGTAGATAAACTCATTGATATGGGTGCACAAATTATTTTATGCGATCCGCACCGTGCTGTGGTCATTGGTTTGGAACGTGAACAAAAACTGAGAGGTATTTCCATGAGCAGTCCTGATATCCGTGCCGGGCAAGCCTTGCTGATTGCAGCATTGAGTGCAGAAGGAAAAAGCACCATTCAAAATATTGAACAGATAGACAGAGGTTATCAATACATTGATGAGCGATTGAGAAATTTAGGTGCTGATATTAAAAGAGTGGAAGGATGATAACCAATATCACACAACAGGAAATTATGCTTGAAGATGAACGGGTCTTGTTGCGGCCATTGCTTGCAACTGATCTTGAGCACCTGCTTCCGTTTGCATTAAACGAAGCTGATCTGTGGAAATATTCTTTGATCAGTCCGGCTGGTGAAGATGGGATGAAGAATTATATTACAACAGCAACACAAAATAAAATTGCGGGCATTGAATATCCCTTTATTGTGTTTGACAAACAAGCTAACAGTTATGCAGGCAGCACCAGGTTTTATGATATTCAGCAAAACAACCTCTGCACACAGTTGGGCTATACATGGTATGGCAAAGCTTTTCAGCGAACAGGTTTAAACAGGCGTTGTAAATTATTATTACTCAGTTTTGCATTTGAAGAATGGAAACTGGAACGGGTTGAATTCAGAGCCGATGCCAACAATCAACCTTCTATCAACGCCATGAAAGCGATTGGCTGTATAGAAGAAGGAATCCTCCGCAACAATATGAGCATTGAAGCAGGTGGCAGAAGAAACAGTATTGTGCTGAGTATCTTAAAAGACGAATGGTTTGGCGGAGTAAAAGAAAAATTGCTGAAGAAGATCTATTCCTGAGTTTCCCCGTCATTCCCAAACAAACGTTATAACCCATTACAGGCCTTCTTTACCCCTTGCAAATTAACTCAAACAGCTTATTTTCGTTGCCATTAAAAATGCATCCGCTTGCACAATAACGTTCACGACATTGACCTCAGCCGTATCCGTAACAAACAGGTTGTTTCATTTATTCATGATAACAGTTTGTACCAGTTGAAAGACTTTGCTGAGCTTGAATCTTTTTCCCGCAGCCATCCCGATATTGATGCGTTTCATCATCACACAAAAACTTTTCACATTCAGAAACCAATAGAGGAAGTATGGGATGCATATAAAAACATTCACCCCAAACATGCCTGGTGCGGACATATGCTCAAGTTTGGTTTGCAATACTGCCGGCAGCAAAACAAACTGGCTTATTTAGATGATGAATACAAAGGAGCAGCAGTAGGACAAATTGTGCTCATTCGTGTAAAAATATTGGGAGGTTTGGCACGCATTGCTGTTGGTCATGAAATAACAGCTGTGAATGAAGAAGAAAAATATTTAGAAACCTGTTACCTGCTCAAAGGCAAATCGCTCGGTACACAACGTATAAGGTTAACAACCAATCAACAGGGCTTTACCGATATCACACATCATACCATTTATAAAAGTGGTTCCCATTTCAGAGATAAAGTGTTGTATCCTTTTTTACACTCCAAAGCCATCGCAGCATTTCACAACAATATTAAAAAACATTTAAACAGTAAGTAAGCAGTTATCGTTTACATTACTTTTTTCTTCTTTTCTTTGCGCATGACTTCAGCCAACAAGATACTCATCATCACCGCTCCTTCAGGCGCAGGAAAAACTTCCATTACAAAACACCTGATGAAAAAATTTCCGCAGCTTGCTTTTTCTGTATCTGCTGCAACAAGACAAATGAGGTCGTATGAAAAAGACGGCGTTGATTATCATTTTATAAGTGTGGAAGATTTTCAGCAAAAAATTCAGAACGATGAATTTATAGAATGGGAAATGGTATATGAAGGAAAATATTACGGCACCTTAAAAAGTGAGCTGGAACTTATCTGGAACAGGAAACAAATACCCGTATTGGATATTGATGTAAAAGGAGCTATTCATGTACAGGATCTTTATCCTGAGCAAACATTAACTGTTTTTATTGAGCCTCCTTCCATTGACGAATTGAATAACAGGTTGCACAGAAGAGGTACAGAAACTCCTGAATCAATCCAGGCAAGAATCAGTAAAGCAGCGTACGAACTCTCTTTTATACATTCTTTTGATGCAGTGATCATTAATGACGATCTTGAAAAAGCCTGCGCCCGGGCCGATGAAATTGTTACCGCTTTTCTATCTGCAACCTGAGCTTCCATTGGCTATTCCTTACAAAAACACTATTTTTAAATATGAACTGGTACTTACTTACAGGCATTGGCATCAGCATTATCCTGGTTGGTTTTTTTGCAGGGCTCGATACTGCCTTTGGATCACTCAACCGTTTTTCGGTAGAGTTGAAAAAAAAGCAGGGGCTCACCAGTGGTCGCATCCTTAGCAATTTTATTGAACAGCAGAGTCGTTTTATTGGCGTAATCCTGGTAGGTGTGAATCTGTCGCTTGTTGTGTATGTATTATTAGTCACCCGTTTTTTACAACCCTTATGGAAAAAAATGCCATTGGTGATTCAAAGTTCCTGGTTGAAGATCATGATTGAAATACTTCTCACAGCAATTGTGATCATGATGGTGCAATTTGTTTTCAAAGCTATCTTTCGTGCAAGGAGCACTGCTGTTCTTTCTTTTTTTGCACGAACAGTTAGTTTTTTTCACAGCCTGCTTTCGCCCATTGCTTCCTTGTTTGTAAATATTGCTGAATGGATATTGAAGTATTTATTTGATGTAAGGGTCAATGAAAAGAAAGAAGCGTTCAGCCGTATTGACCTGGAACATTTTATACAGCAAAGCAAAGAAAACAATGAAGAGTCGCAGGAACTTAATACAGATCTATTTGAAAACGCTTTGTCGCTGCCGGGTGTAAAAGTGAGGGAATGTTTAATACCACGTAAAGAAATCATTGGGGTAGAAGCCAATGCTTCCATAGATGAATTGAAACATAAATTCATAGAAACCCAGCTGAGCAAGCTAATTGTGTATGAAGGAAACATTGATAATATTCTCGGCTATGCACATCAGTTAGATATGTTTCGTAAACCTTCCGACATCAAATCCATTCTTTTACCTATACCTGCGGTACCTGAAAGCATGGGTATTACCGATCTCATCAATCAATTCACCAAAGAACGAAAAAGCATTGCCTGGGTGGTAGATGAGTTTGGAGGCACCAGTGGTATTGTAACCATGGAAGATTTGCTGGAAGAAATTTTTGGTGAGATACAGGATGAATATGATACCGAAGAATTTGTTGAAAAAATAATTGCTGAAGGTGAGTATATCTTCAGTGGGCGGCTGGAGCTGGATTATCTGTCGGAGAAATATGATTTAGAATTTAAAGAAGAAACTGATGCAGAAACTCTTTCGGGCTACATCGTAGAACATCATGAAACCATCCCCAAAGCAAAAGACCGGATTATTATAGACGACTACGAATTTGATATCCTCACTGTAAACGATACCCGTATTGAAACGGTTAAGATGAAGAGCCTCCGGTAAATTCGTTTGTAATGACCAGCTACAATTAACTACTTCCGTTTATACAAACCTGTGGCTCTTTCGAAAACTTTATTCTACCTTTTCAGACCAAAATATAAATCATCCTTATTATGAAGAAGATTGTAGTAGCCTTATCAGCAGCTTGCCTGCTCTTTGGAGCAGATGCGTTTGCCCAAGCCAAACCTGCAGGGGCACCCGCTGCAGACTCAACTAAAAAAGCACCTCCAAAACCCGGCGTTGCAGAAAAAGTAAAAACAAGTAAAAAACACGCAGGGCTGTTTACCCTTTACCAGGATACGGTAACAGGAAGTGTACAGATGTATGTGCGTAAAGATCAGCTCAACAAAGATTTTATTTACCAGAGTTTTTCATTGGCAGGGCCTTCGAGTTTATTCCTGCACCAGAGTATGCACCGTGCCAACCTGGTATTTAAAATGAAGAAGCAGTATGATAAGATCGAGTTCTCTATGGAGAATACATCATTTTATGCTGATCCAAAAAATGCTGTAAGCAAAGCGTCTGATTTACCCGAAGCTGTTTTCTTTATTGATAAATTCAGTGTAGAAGATTCAACCGGTTATCTCATCAGTGTGGATGGATTGTTCCTGAGCGATAAACTCGATCCGGTTAAGCCGGTCATGTCGCCCATGCTTCCTCCAGGTGCAGTATTTAACCTGGGTGGTTACAATCCAACCAAAAGTAAATACGCCAATATACGTTCATACCCCAATAACAGCGATGTGGTCGTTGACCTGGCCTATGACAATCCGATGCCTTTTAACGGAGGAGGAAAAGACATTACTGATGCCCGTTATGTGCGTGTAAGACTGCAGCACTCTTTTCTTGAAGTGCCGGTGAATGATTACAAACCAAGGTTGGATGATCCACGTATTGGATATTTTACACAGGAAGTGGATGATCTTACTTCAAATGAAATCACTAACTACCGTGATCAGATCAACCGTTGGTATTTAAAGAAAAAAGATCCTTCTGCAGCATTGAGTGAGCCTGTTGAACCCATTACCTTCTGGGTTGAAAACACAACTCCTGTTGAATACCGCAATATTATAAAAGCTGCCGGTGAACGTTGGAATGAAGCGTTTGAAAAAGCAGGTTTTAAAAATGCAGTGGTGATGAAGATCATGCCCGATGATGCTACATGGGACCCTGCTGATATCCGTTACAATGTGATACGCTGGATATCTTCTCCTTATCCGCAATACGGAGCCATTGGACCAAGTTTTGTAAATCCCAGAACCGGACAAATTTTAGGAAGTGATATTTCTATTGAGTGGGCTTCCGGTTCAGAAACTCCTTTCTTAGATGTAACTGAGGATAATGCAGCAGGCTTTACTGCCAATGAGCAAACAACTGTTATGCAAATGGTTCCGGCACATATGCGCAAGCATTGGGCTACCTGTACCATTGGTAATGAACTGGCCAAACAATACATGGCAGGTTCAACATTGATCACCACCAGTGCAACTGATGGCGCTGCGGGCGAAGTAAGATTGGCACATGAACAATTTTTGTATTACCTCATCTTGCATGAAATGGGTCATACACTTGGTTTGAACCATAACATGAAAGCCAGCCAGATGCTGAGCCCAACTGAAGTACATAACAAAGCCATTACACAAAAGTTAGGCTTGCAGGGTTCAGTAATGGATTATCCCGCAGTAAATATCAACAGCGACAGAACCAAACAAGGTGATTATTATACAATGAAACCCGGCCCTTATGATCTATGGGCCATTGAATATGGTTATCGTGAATTTTCACAAGCACAGGAACAAAGTGGTTTGAATGCATTGCTGCGTCGCAGTCATGAACCATATCTTACGTTTGGTAATGATGCTGATGATATGCGCAGCCCCGGTAATGGTATTGATCCCCGTGTAATGATCAACGACATGAGTAATGATATGATTACTTATGGCGAAGACCGTTACAAATTTGTAAACAGTGCCATGAGCAAACTGGTAACCAAATATGCAAAGGGTGATAAATCATACCAGGAAATCCAGATTCGTTATGCAGTATTGAATGGCCAGCGTTTTCAAATGGCAAATGCCATCAGCCGTTATATTGGGGGTGTGCAGGTTGACAGAAGTTTCCCCGGTCAAAACCCCGGCAGCAAACCATTTGTTATTACTCCGGTTGAATACCAGAAAAAAGCAATGGCCTTTTTAGCAAAGAATGTATTTGCTCCGAATTCGTTTGAAGCCGACTTACAGGTATTACCTTATTTACAGGTACAGCGCCGTGGTTTTAATTTCTTTGGCCAGCCCGAAGATCCCAAGCACACTTCACTTGTACAAAATTTTCATACCAACATTCTTGCAGAGTTATTGCACCCAACAACCTTACGTCGTATTAACAACAGCGGCTTGTATGGCAATACCTACACTGTTGCTGAAGTGATGAACGATTTATCCAGTGCAATCTTTAAAGCAGATATTGGTGGAGCGGTTAACATTTATCGCCAGAACTTACAAAGTGAATTTGTAAAAGGTGCTATCGCTATCGTTGAATCCAAAACCGGGTTCGACAACGCTTCCAGAAGCGGCGCCTATAATACATTAAAAAAACTAAGGACCATGCTGGCAACAGCAGTGTCACCCAATGAGCAAACAAGGGCACACCGTGGTATGCTGATGTTTATGATTGATAAAGCATTGGCAACAAAATAATTTTCATTGAATTTTTTTGCAAAGGCTGTCTCAAATGAGACAGCCTTTTTATTTTAAGAGTTCTTGTTTTTTCTCCTCATCTATTTCGGGTTACATTTGCAATTGAAATCATTTACAGTGGCGGAAACAAAATCAGAACGCAGGAATATTTTTAAACGCATCCGTGGCAAGTCAACAGGTGAACAGGCTGAGATGACCTTTATTGATCACCTGGAAGAATTGCGCTGGCATGTGATCCGTTCATTGATTGCAGTGATCATTGGTTCGGGTATTGTGCTGTTTAATATAACCTACGTGGTTGATAAGATTTTTATGGGCCCGGCACATAACGATTTTGTTACCTATAAATGGCTTTGCAGTATTGGCCGTTGGCTGCATGTTGATCAGTTGTGCCTTGAAAATTTTTCGATTAAGTTCCAGAGCAATGCCATGACGGAACAGTTTCTCACCACTTTTACCATTGGCTTTACAGGTGGTTTTATTTTAGCCTTCCCTTATGTGTTTTGGGAAATCTGGAAATTTGTAAGCCCTGCATTGAGTGTTAAAGAACGCAAAGGAACAAACGGGGCCATTGCATGGATCTCTATTTTATTTTTCATGGGAGTTGCGTTTGGTTATTTTGTGTTGACTCCCTTCATGGTTAACTTTTATTCAACTTATTCTTTAAGTCCGTTGGTTGAATTTAAACCTACCATCAGCGATTACTTTGAAAATTTAATTTATTTAACCGTTGGCGTTGGTTTATTATTCCAGTTGCCTGTTGTTGTAATGTTGCTTACAAGAGTAGGCATACTCACTCCATCTACGTTGCGTCGCATTCGTAAATATGCATTTGTTGTAATCATTATCCTTGCCGCTATCATTACTCCTTCAACCGATCCTTTCAGTTTAGCATTAGTCACTATTCCTCTTTATGGTTTGTATGAGTTCAGTATTTTCCTGAGCATGCGTATCCATCGCAGGCAGATCAAGAAAGAAGATGAAGAGTGGAGCTGATGAAGAAATGGATAACTGGATAGTGAATAAATGATAATTTATCACAGCATCAATGGTAAGCACTAACTTTGAATTCACAATTATCCATTATCAATTATAATTATAAATTTTCTACCATGCATTCTCCATTTGATTTAACCAAACCTGTCGCCATCGGCTGTGATCATGCGGG
>JANMOR010000719.1:0-5259 GCA_031369435.1 Chitinophagaceae bacterium | reverse complement strand
TTTTTAGTTTATCAATAAAAATGATTAGAAATAAAGCAATGAAATTAAAATTGATCAATATCATTTCGGTATCACTATTTATCTTTAATTGCCAAGCTGAGATTCCCAGATTAAATTTAAAATCTATTGAATTTGTCAAGTCAATACCTAATGATAAAAATATGCCTGCTATATATTGAAATCCGTATCCTAAAATTGAAAAATTTATCAGTTGGAGATATTGATTTAAATGGGAATGATTAAGTCCATTAGATTTTTGCTTTATGAGAAGTACCCCGCAGTAAATTGAATAAGAATAAAGTCCTATAGCAATTAAAAAAAGAAGTAATAAAAGTCCAGATACTGAAGCCTGGTTTATAATTAGCCAAATAGTCAGTATCAAACCAATTACACCTCCCGCAATTTGATAAATTGCAAGTCCTTTAATTTTTGAAGATATTTCTTTGAGAAAAATATTTTTCATAAACAGTTTTATAGTAATCGGTGGTTGTATTGCATCAAAAGTAAATTTATGTTATTGTCTGTACATATGTAAACTTTGCCAAAGTTGAACCCGTTACCTTTGCCCCACAATATGAAAGAAGAAATTCAAACCATTTTTACAGAAGGGCAGGTGTTGTTAGTTGATAAACCTTTGGAATGGACATCTTTTGATGTAGTGGCCAAAGTGCGGAATACCATCAAAATAAAAAAGGTTGGTCATGCAGGTACATTGGATCCTTTAGCAACAGGATTACTGATTCTTTGCACAGGAAAGTTTACTAAAAAGATCAATGAATACCAGGCACGTGAAAAAGAATACACGGGCACCTTTACATTAGGGGCTGTTACTCCAACTTATGATCTTGAAAGTGAACCTGAACAGTTGAAAGATTATTCATTCATTACTGTAGAACATATTCAACAAACCATTCCCCAATTTGTAGGCGAAATACAACAGGTGCCCCCAACACATTCAGCCATCAAAAAGAATGGACAGGCCGCTTATGTAATGGCAAGAAAAGGAATTGATGTGGTAATGGAGCCAAGGCCCATCATCATTACAGAGTTTGAGATAACAAAAATTGAATTGCCTGTTGTTCATTTCCGTGTTGTCTGCGGAACAGGAACGTATATCAGGAGTCTCGCTTATGATTTTGGAAAAGCATTGGGCTGCGGTGCATACCTCAGCAAATTATGCCGTACAAGAATTGGTGAGTTTACATTGAATGATGCAAGAAGCCTGCAAGAAACTTTGGAATGGATTAAAGAACAGACCCACCTCTGACGCTTTGGTCAGAGGAGATATTCATCGTCTCGCCCTAACCTCCCGCCAATGCGGGACAGGCTCTCCCGGGAGGGGAAAAATCATCCTCAGAACGGATAACCAATACCTAAAGAGAAATTGAAATTTTCATAACGCCAGTTACGATCCTGTTCTCTTCGTCCATACAAATTCTGCAAACTTGTTTTTGGTATGCGCCATCCATTGTTGGTTGCAACAAAAGGGTAGGATGGATTTTTGACACGTAATCCAAAATCAAAACGGATGAGGAACAATCCAACAAAGTCGAGCCGGAAACCTGTGCCGAGGGTTACGCTCATATCCCTGTATAAATTTTTGAATTGAAACACAACGGTATCATTTCCCATATTACTCTTGTTGCGGAAGTTCCAGATATTGCCGGCATCAACAAAAACGGCACCACGTAAAATCAATGTGTTGGGCCAGATAGAAAAAATATTATAACGGTATTCAGCATTTACTTCCAGCATCATATCGCCTGTGCGGCTGAAGAACTGGTTACGTCCTAAACGTTGTTCAAGCCTGCTGGTACCGGGGCCAATACTTCTTAATGGCCATCCACGCATACTGTTTGGGCCGCCACCTGAAAATTGTTTAAAAAACGGCATGTTCGAAGTATCAGAATCATACAAATATCCAGCGCCGGCCAATCCCCTGAACACCCACCATCTTCTTGAAGATTTAATTTCGTATTTATATTCACCATCAATGCGGATATATTCATACAAATCTTTATCAAACAGAGGAATCATTTTCTTCAATCGTCCGAAAATTGCACCCGATTCTTCAAAGTTGATCCTGTAGGAAGCAGAATAAGTAGGACGATCACTCGTTGATGTGACAATGGTATTCCTGTATAATATTTGAGGTTTGGAAAAACTCAAATTAAACGTTCCTAACACAAAACCTTCGTTGAAAGAATTCCTAAGAATGGGTGATAATGCCAGTTGCTCTTTAAAAGCAGGAGATTCATTATACAATTGAACAAATTCAATGTTCAATGGCCTGATGCTCCAGATAGCATTTTGTTTTGTTTGAAACTGCCAGCCAAAAGTTGCACCTACATTGGTGAGGCTGAAATATTTCAACCGGTTGATGGCTGAAACGGATGTTGTGATGAATGATTTTTTATTGGTCCACTCCCTGCTCCATTTTGGTTTAAAAATGGATACCGGAATTTTAGGAATAGTAATACTGTTGCTGTATGTAAGTTCAGTTGATTGTATGCCCCTGTTGATTTGCCCTACACCAAATTCAATACCTCCACGCAACGTATGTAAAACCTGTATTCCCTGTCGGTCGAAGTTGCGGTTACGCAACCCCAGGTTCAAACCAAAGCCTACAAGGTTACCTGCTGTTTGAGTTGTAATAATTCCATTTTGACTAACAGAATTGAAGACCGACTCCAGATCAATTGTAAAGGTTTTTTTAGGAGCAGGAATAAGCATGATATCAAAGTCAATTTTGGATGAATCAATTTTTGACCGCTTAGGTACGATCTTAATGATATTCCAGGTGTTGAGTTTATTCAGATCTTCGGCAGTTCTTGTAACATCAATCGCCCTGTATATAGTATCGGTCTTCAAAAAAATATGCTGACGGATAAAAAAAGATTTGAATTTTGCTTCAGTAAATTTAATAATGGGCGACCTGCTGCTGTCAGTTTTATAAACAGTAGAATCAATACTTTCGCCTTTGTATTCGGGATACACAGTTATTTTTTCGTTGAAATAAATTCTGTAAGCAGCTGTATCAACCCTTGGTTTCATACGGATAAAAACATTCACCAATGGGTTTTCCCTTCTTCTTTGTGCTTCCTGGAATACTTCCACCTGTTTGATGGGATCTAAACCCAATTCAGGATCCAGCAGCTTTAAGAAAACGGTATCAACATCAGCATATAAAAACTCTCTCGACATATTGTAATAACCATTGTTCCGGTATAACTCTACCAGCCTGCTCATTTCTGCTGATATTTTTTCCTCAGTAAATGGTTCACCTTTTCGCAAAAGACTTTTTGACATGTCCTTATAAGTGAGTTCCTGTAATGGTAAGAGTTCATTCCTGTTTGAATCATTGGGGATGAGTACAATAGAATCCATGCGAAAAACTGGACCTGTCGTTACACTGAATAATGTTGCAGCACGTATTTGTTTTTTTCCGGGGTCGCCTGCATATAGGGTATCAAAAAAAGTAGTGTCTTTTACCTTACCATTATAATAGCCGACTGTTTTTAAAAAAATTTCCATGTTGTCGGCACTTTGACGGGCATAGGCTGTATCAAAAGCAGCAGGGCTTTCAAGTCTTTTCAGGATAACGAATGATTGCTTTACACGCAACCTCATACTGTCAACCAACTGCGTATTGAGGCGGGTGGTGAGGATGCTTCTCTCATCCTTTGTCAATTTATTATTGTCAATCTCAATTTTATTAAAATATACAAAAGGAGTTTCTTTGGGATAATTCTTTACTTTAGAATACTTTCTTCCGGAAAAATTTTTTGAAACGCAGGATACAAGCAATTGCTGCGCACTTACGAAATATAGTAGTATAATGGTAATCCGGGTGAATGTCATAAAAAAAATCGATGCTCAGTAAAACAGAAGTCAAATATATCCAAAGTTTAGGCCATAAAAAAAGGAGAGATGAAGAAAGACTCTTTATTGCCGAAGGAAGCAAAATGGTTGCTGAATTGATCAATGAAGCACCGGCACAGATATTTCGGTTATACGCCACCGAAGAATTCTTCCAAACACATACAGGCATTGATCAAATTGCAGATAAACATGTAATTACAGAAGATGAACTGCAACGCATTTCACTCCTGCAAACACCCAACCAGGCCCTGGCCCTTATTCATTATTTTCCTGAACAGGAGTTGAAAAATATCAACAATGGCTGGTCTTTAGTGCTGGATGGCATCCGTGACCCCGGCAATATGGGAACTATCATCCGGCTGGCCGATTGGTTTGGTATCAGCAATATCATTTGTTCACCTGATTGTGCTGATATCTATAATCCCAAAGTAGTGCAGGCAACCATGGGCAGTATCATGCGTGTTTCGATTGTTGAGAGAGATTTGAAATCATTTCTTGCCCAACAGAAGCTTCCTGTTGTTGGGGCGGTGTTAGGTGGGCAGAAACTTGGATCAATCCAATTTCCGTCTAGTGGATTACTGTTAATAGGAAATGAATCAAAAGGTATCAGCAATGATTTATTGCCGTTACTCACACATCAACTGATGATCCCGGGCTTTGGGCAAGCTGAATCATTAAATGCAGCTATAGCTACCGGTATTTTTTTATGGGAATTGAAACGATCTGCCTGATAAATAATAGAAACACAGATGACGCAGATGAAAACAGATAAGTACAGATTTTAGTAATAGCTTTTAATTCGTGCAAATCTGCATCAATCCGTAATATCCGTGTCTCTATCTAAATTGCTGATATGCCAACTCTGCTCTTCACATATTCATTCTTTTCCAACTCATTCAGCATAAATTGAGCAAGATCGCCGGCATTAATTTTAAAGCTGTTCGGCTCAGGAGGGTAGTTTTTACTGGTTCTGTAATTCCCTGTTGGGCCTTCATTGACGATATCTGGGCTGCAGACAAAAGTCCATTCGAGATCAGAAGCTTGTAAATATTCATAGGCTTTGCGATGTTCATTGCCAACCGGCAAAAATTCCGGTGGGTAATCTTCGGTATCAATCCGTAATGTTTGCTCGTCAAAATTTAAAATACCCATGTTTCCTAAAGCAATGATGCGTTTCAATCCTGCTTTCTTCATTTGATTGATGATGTTTTTCATGCCTAATGATCGGGCTTTATCAGCCCCATCAGAGGCGCCACCAATAGCACTCAACACCCCATCGCAGTTTTTAAGGGTATGATATACTTCCTTTTCATCAAACAAAGCACCTTTAACTTTTTCAAGTTTGTCATCCTCTATCTGCAGATCAAATACATTTCT
>JANMOR010000707.1:0-10301 GCA_031369435.1 Chitinophagaceae bacterium | reverse complement strand
AGTATTGAAGTAGGAAAGCTGGCAGATTTGGTTGTGATAGATGTAAACCCACTTGAAAATTTACAACTGCTTTACGGAACTGGAGCTATCCGTTTAACTGCCGACAATAAAGTGATCCGTGCAGGTGGAGTAAAGTACACCATCAAAGATGGCATTGTATACGATTCAAAAAAATTATTGAACGATGTTAAGCTGATGGTGGATGAAGAGAAAAAGAAAACCGGCTGGCAATTAAGACAGCCGGGTATAGAATAAGATATCTGAATAGAAAGATTATTCGATGTGATAATCTTTCTTGAATGCTTCGAGTGTTTTTTGAAAGAGTTCAGTATCAGGACTCAGCTGCAACGCATTTTTGTAATACTGGTAGGCTTCTGAATAGAATCTTGCAGATTCAAGCAGGAAGCCTAGCCGGAAACTCTGTTCTGCTTCCGTTTCAAATCGTTCATTTGCAGCACGAAACCTGGTAACTAACTTTTCATAAGAAGCTTTATCCCATTTAATCAACACTTTTTTTTCTGTGTTCTCTTCATCTTTTGCTTTGAGAGTCCAGTTATAAGCTATGTTGTTTTTTAATTTTCCTTCAAATTCCATAATATCAACGGTTGTTCCTGTTGTTATTGTTTTTTGAAAGATTGGCTTAGTGCCGGGTTCAAAAAGCTGGAAATCAAATTCCGTTACATCGCTGTAACATTTCCATGAAATAGGGAAGGAGCCATTGTAATAATTAATGGTATCAAGTCTTGAATCAATCCAGATACTGATATTAGAACGGCTTACCGCACCCAGGTTGTTCATATAAGATTTCCTGTTTTTTTCAGGACTTCCTTTGGCTGTTGTTAACTGGTTCCATATAAATTTCAGGTAATTGGAAGTGATGGAGCTTTTATTCACCAGGCAGGAATCCTTAAACTGAACCATATTATATGAGCCGGGTTTGATAATGGAGAACAAGCTGTTTTCATTACAGATGATGCTCACCAAAGAATTGGGCCCAACATTCAGTTTCGATTGATCGGTGAGTAATTTACCAATCTGTGCTTTTGAACTTTTGTCTTTTTCCGTAACGGTTACAGTTCCCTTAACGGAATAAATGAGAAACGAATTGGGTTTTTGAGCCTGTGTGCTGATGCTGAATAAAGCGAGAAAAAGAAGCGTTTGAATTAATTTCATAACTAATGTGATTTTGAATGAAAATTGGTATGGAAACCAAATTTTGTGTGTAACCAAACAGCAAGCGCCTCGTAAAAATAAATAATATCGATTGCCAAGATAATAACTATAAGTGAAATTTTTGTATCAATTTTTAAATTATATGAACTGAAAAACTGGATACCGATATAAACAGAAAGGATGGCAAAGAATATTTGTGCCAGCTTGGCCACCAGGTGAAACCAGATATGGTCTTCAATATAATAACGCATAAAAAGAGCTACGTGCATCCACGCAACAAGAATAGTAATAATCCAGAAAAGCCATTTGGGTACATCCTTGATATAGGTTCCATCAAGCACCATAGAAAGGATATTGGCATGTATCACAATCCCGTTCATATCAGGTATAGATTTGCCTGCAAAATTTTTGTTCATGGGTGTAAAGTGCTTGTCCTCTACATTGAAAGGGTCCAAGTTGATATACCCCATTAGCACAATTTTATCCTTAAACAGTTCCGGAGCAATATTATCTTCCAGGAGGTCCATCCCATCAAGGATCATATATTGTTCCTCTTTCCGGGCATAATTAATCACCTCGTATTCCCTTTTCCGAAGAATTAATTGTTGAAATATTTTATTATTTGCTGTGGCAAGAATGGCGGCGGGGAAACTCAGGTATTTTTTTCCACTATTGCTTTCATACGGTGAAAAATTTCTGATTGTGCCGCCATCTTCACCAATGAGATTTACATAGCCCCTGTTTGTAGTATAAGCACCGAAATAGCCAATTTGTTCAACATTTACTTTGTCTTGCCAATCAATACGGGAAGCAATTATCAAATTTGGAGTAGTCTTAATAATTCCAGCTAACAAAGAATCATTCTGCGGATCTTTGGGTCCACCAAACACAACATCCAGTCCCATTGCTTTAGGTTTTGCTACCCTTATTTTTTCAATCATGGTCGCAAGTCCAAGCCTGTCGGCGTTACCTATATTTACGATGATTATTCGGCTATCAAAAGGAGTTCCTGCATTCTTTTTCAAATACGAGTAGGAAATATCGTTAAAGTCAAGGTCTTTTAAGGCTGTTTTGAACGGATTTAGGATGCCCGAATTAAAAGGGAGTAACCCAAGTAAAGCGATCATCAAAAAAACAGACAGTGTTGCCAGGATGGTGTCTCGTTTAAAGAGATACTTGAAATAAAAATTATATGACCAACGGTAAGCTTTTTTTATAAATTGAAATCTGTTCTTCCTTTTTGGTTTTATCTTGTGTGGTTGCATTAATTGGTTCTTGGCTTATTAAAACTGAAACAGTACTTTAGCCTTCTAATATATGAGAAATTGTTTTGCTTTTGTGTTTCTGCTCACAGCATTTTTTCTACATACACCAGAAATGTTGCTATCGCAGCAACAAGTTTCACCGCCAAAAACTGACACAACAAAAATTGTGAAGGGTAGTCAGAGCTATGCCATGATCGTTGGTATTTCAAATTACAAGCATATCCGTCCCTTATCTTATGCCGATAGCGATGCTGAGTTGTTCAAAGATTTTCTCAAATCAGCTGGTGCAGGAAGCCTGGCCGATGATCATATTCTGTACCTCGTTAATGAAGATGCTACGGCTGCCAATTTCTGGGTAAAAGGGATGGCGTGGATGCGTCAAAAAAATATGCAACCCGGTGATCGGCTCTACATCTATCTTGCCGGGCATGGCGATGCCATCAACCAGGATGAATATTTTTTTCTTACCTACGATTGTAACCCAGCCGGCGATAAAAATAATTATATCGTAACAGGCAGTATTCAATTATACAATCTTAAAAGCCGCATTGCTGAATTAAGCAGGAAGCAGGTAGAAATATTTCTCATTATGGACGCCTGTCGTACCAATGAGTTGCCGGGCGGAGAGGGCGGACAACAGATTCTGAACTCTGCTATCTCCGAAAGGAAAGCCGGTGAAATTATTATGCTGGCTACGGGCGCAGGACAGGAATCAATGGAAGATGCTACCATTGGAACCGGGCACGGATTGTTTACTTATTATCTTGTTGACGGTTTAACGGGATCGGCCGATGGTTATGAAGGAAAAGATGGCGTCATTACATTGGTTGAATTAAGATCCTATGTGTTAAGCAAAGTGCCGGTATTAGCTGTACAGAAATATAAGAAAAAGCAGGAACCATTTATTTGTTGTGATGAAGTGGGGCAACGACCAATGGCGACGGTTGACAGTGTCTATTTCAGAAAATGGGAAATGAATAAAAACCTCACAGCCGATAATGGGGATGGAGGAGTGAATCAAATGGTTAACAATGTGCGTGGCCGTGGAGCTTTAAAGGTTGACAGTAATGTGGCATTTATCTACAACCAGTTTAATCAATCAATTAAAAAATTGAAACTTACAGGCGACAGTTCGGCCGATTACTATTATAATCAACTCAACAAATTATATCCTGATAACGTACTTACCATTGATGCAAGACAAACATTGGCTGCTGAGTTTATCAATTTTGCACAACGGAAAATAAATTTATACCTCAGTGGAAAAGATGCACTTGGTATTCAACAGATCAGGACACAGTTAGATGAATCGCAACGGAGCGAAGAAATACAATCGGGTATTGAACGGCTTGAATATATTGCCGGTCTTGATTTTGGGAATGTTGCAACCATGATCAGTAAAGCAATTGACCTCGTTGATCCTGCGGATACTGAACTCATCAAAGGCCTGTTGGGAAAATTTTATTTCTTTAAAGCAAGAAGTTATTTTGATGCAAAGAACAGGGTTACAAATATGCATGAGGCAAGAACACTCATTTACCAGGCCTATGCAATTGACAGTAATGCTGCTTATATATTGCACAGTATTGCATCCCTGCATATGCAATTGCGAAATTCTGATAGTGCAATTGTTTTCGGCTTAAGGGCTATTAAAAAAGCACCGAGATGGCGTTATCCTTATACCACCGTTGCATTTGCGTATGTACAAATGAAGCGGTTTGATCTTGCACGAATGTATTATGAGAAAGCGATCGAAATTGACCCTAAAAGTGCCGATGCCTATGTTGATCTTGGCTATTTTGAATTCCAGCAACGAAGAACAGAAAAAGCACAGGGTTATTATCTTAAAGCTTTACAGCTTGATCGTAAAAATGTTTCTGCTTTAAATAATATGGGTTGGCTGATGAAGGAAAAAGGGAATTACACTGAAGCTTTACAATATTTCAATTCCTGTTTGCAGTATGATTCTTCTTTTGTTTATGCATATAATGGATTAGCGAGGGTATACGGAGCACTAAAAAAATATGATTCAGCCCGTGCGTTTTATCTTAAGAGTATGAATTATTACCCCGATCAGGCATATGTAAATGTGTTGCTTGGAAACTTTTATAAGGAAATCAATGTTGGGGATTCTGCATTACATTATTATCATCGCTCTATCAATTTGGATCCATCTTATACACAACCTTATATTGACCTGGCCAAATTATTTGAACAGGGCAAACGAATGGATTCTGCTGCCTATTATTTTAAGAAGGTGATCAATCTTAACCCCGCTTCAAAAAATTCTTATCTCAGCCTGGCTACATTTTATCAGAATTCAAAATTAACTGATTCAGCCAATGTATATTTTAATAAAGCCATTGAAGTTGATCCCGCCGATGCAGGAACATATAATTCCATTGCTGTTTATTATTACAGGCGCAATCAAACCGATTCTGCTAAAAAATATTTTATTACAGCGGTTAATATTGATTCACTCAATTCAACGTATATCACCAACCTGGCAGCGGTTTATGAACGCATCAGGAAATATGATTCTGCTTTTTATTATCTGAAAAAAGGATTATTGCTGAGCCCTGGTAATGCTCAGATCTATAACAGTATTGCATTACTCTATAAAAAGCAAAACAATTTTGATACAGCGTTGATCTATTATAAAGAAGCTTACAAGTTTAACAATGAAAACATTGCTGTGCTGAATGATCTTGCAGATCTGTACAGGGATATCAATGAGCTTGATTCTGCTATAAAATATTTGCGTGAAGCTATTTATCTTAAACCCGAAGTAGCTGACTTACACAACAGCCTGGGTATTATATTTATTAAATCAGGCGCATACGATTCAGCCCGGGTGCATCTATTACGAGCAACTGAATTGGATAAGTCGTTGATACGTCCTTTCAACAACCTGGGTAATATGTATTACATGCAGAAGAAATTCAGTGAAGCATTACCTTATTATCTCAAAGCTTTGGAAATTGATTCAACTTATCAGAATCCCTTACTTTTTGCAGGACTTATTTATACGGAGATGGGAAATTATCAAAAGGGAATTGAATATCTTGAAAAGGCCATTAAAGAAGATAATAAAAATGGTACTGCTTATTATTATCTCGCAATTTGTTATGCTTCATTAAAGAATGATGCAAAAGCCATCAGCCATCTTGAAAATGCATTGAAGCAGCAATTTGGCGAAGTTGATTCTATCCTGGCACAAAAAGAATTTCAATCAATAAAAAGCACATCAGCTTTCAAAACCATGATGCAAAAATATTTTCCCGGAAGAAAATTTTAATTCAAAATCTGCCAATATAGTCTTCCTTCTGCCGCTGAATATATAATAAGGAGCAATTTATTTCGGTTCCTTATATATTCCTTTTTTTCTATTGTATAATCCTCACATTTCATCGCACTGGCACAATCTTTGGCAATGCTGCCCTAATTAAACTATTTTTTATGAGACAGAGCAAACAAGTGCTTTATTATTTAGTTGCTGTTACAATGTTACTGGCAGCTTGTAAAGGAATGACCAAAACACAAAAAGGTGCAATCATCGGTACAACAGGCGGGGCGGTAATCGGCGGCGTTATTGGAAGAGCATCCGGTAATACAGCACTGGGAGCCATTATCGGGGCTGCTGTTGGTGGTACTGCTGGTGTATTGATTGGTAAAAAAATGGATAAACAGGCAGAGGAAATTAAAAAACAAGTTCCTAATGCAACAGTAGAACGTATAGGCGAAGGAATTGCAGTTGAATTTGAAAGTAAGATCCTGTTTGATTACGACAAATCACTTCTCAAGTCAGAAGTGAAAAGCAGTTTGAATGACCTGGTTGTTATTCTGAAAAAATATCCTGATACAGACATAGAAATTCAGGGACATACAGATAACAAGGGGTCAGATGCATACAATGATGCATTATCGCAACGTCGTGCAAATGCTGTAATGATGTATCTCATTGACAGGGGTATTCCTAACTCAAGAATGAATCCAAAATCATTTGGAGAAAATTCACCAAAGTATTCAAATAATACTGAAGACGGCAGATCAAAAAACAGACGTGTTGAGTTTATGATCACAGCAAATGAAAAAATGAAATCAGATGCCAAGAAAGAAGCAGGGACTTCAGGTAACTAAAAATGTATTGTAATTACTAAAACAAAATATGAATCGTATGAAATGGACTTATTTTTTAGCTGCAGGTATGTTAACTATATCTGCAATAGCAACACAAGCCCAGGAAAAAATAGAAACATCTTCGGGTATTAGTTTTGGTGTTAGAGCCGGTGTAAGTTTACAGAATATCAACGGCAGGGATATGAATGATAATAAACTGCAAAATAAACTGGTTCCCCGTTTCCAGGGAGGAGTAAATGTTGAACTGCCGCTGGCACATGAATTTTACCTGCAGCCCGGAGTTCTATTTGCAGCAAAGGGAACTGAATTTAAAGGTTCCAATGCAAACCTGAGTTTATCTTATATAGAAGTGCCGGTGAATTTTTTATTTAAACCCATTGTTGGAACAGGAAAATTGCTGATGGGTGTTGGGCCATATGTTGGATTTGGTATTGCAGGAAAATCAAAACCCGACAACGGGAACAGTTCTTCCGTAACGTTTAAAAACAGCATTACTGCTGCCGAAGCACTTACCGGGATGCCGTATTTTAGAAAATTAGATGCAGGTGCCAATTTATTATTTGGATATGAAATGATCAATGATCTGAGTATTCAATTAAATGCACAGTTAGGTCTTGCTAAGATCAATCCTGATATTGAAGGACTAAGTAACAATAAAACCGTTTACAGGAATACAGGTTTTGGACTTTCTATCGGATATCGTTTCTAAGATTAAACTTGAATTATACAATCCTCTGCTAAGGCAGGGGATTTTTTTTGCTTATTATAGAAAGTGGATAAAGATTTCAGAAATCAGCCCAACCGCCTTATATTTGCAGCCCAATAATTTGGTATGGCTGCGTAGCTCAACTGAATAGAGCATCTGACTACGGATCAGAAGGTTTTAGGTTTGAATCCTAACGCGGTCACCAGGCCCCTCATCGCTGAGGGGCTTTTTTATTCAGTTTGTGCAACCGTTTTCGCAACAGCTACCCCGTAAGTTTTAATATATTTGATGCACAGCTTAATCAAGAAATTAAAAACATGGCCAAAAAGATTGCACCCATTGACCTCATCGACAGTTTTGAGAAGATCCCGACTAAAATATTTCCATCAGCACAGGAAGGTTCTGTTTTTGCTGCCATGCAGATTGCAGAATTGATCAGGGCCAAACAGGCAATCAATGAAAAATGTGTATTGGGATTAGCAACAGGTTCTACTCCTAAATCTTTATACGCCGAATTGATTCGATTGCACAGGGAAGAAGGATTGAGTTTTAAAAATGTAATTGCTTTTAACCTTGATCAGTATTATCCCATTGAGCAGGATGCCATCCAGAGTTATCACCGCTTTATGAAAACACAGTTGTTTGATAAAGTAGATATTGATCCTGCTAACTGTCATATTCCCGATGGAACAATGGCAAAAGAAAATATCAAACAACACTGTGCAGCTTACGAACAAAAAATTACTGATGCAGGTGGCATTGATCTGCAAATACTTGGCATTGGTATCAATGGCCATATCGGTTTTAATGAACCGGGCTCCAGCATTTATACCAAAACAAGATTAACCACATTGACCAATACTACCCGTTTGGCCAACAGTTATGAATTTGCCAATATCAGCTCTGTTCCACGATTGGCCATTACCATGGGTATCAGCACTATTTTGAAAGCAAAAAAAATAATACTCCTTGCATGGGGGCCAACCAAAGCACCGGTTGTTCAGCAATCAGTTGAAGGACATAATACAGAACAAGTGCCCGCTTCTTTATTGCAGAATCATGATAACACCATATTTGTAATTGATGAAATGGCTGCGGCTGAGCTTACCCGTTATAAAAGTCCATGGTTAACGGGGGAGTGTGAATGGAATTACAAAATGATCAGGAAAGCAGTCGTGAATATGGCACTCAAACTGGAAAAACCGGTTTTGAGTTTAACCAATTCTGATTATAACGAATTTGGTTTGAGTGATCTGCTGGTGGAGAAAGGTGAAGCATACGAAATCAATCTGCAGGTGTATTATATGTTGCGTGACAGCATTACAGGTTGGCCCGGTGGCAAACCCAATGCAGTGATTCCTACTCATCCCGAACGCAGTGAACCATATCCTAAAAAAGTAGTGTTGTTTTCACCACATCCTGATGATGATATTATTTCAATGGGTGGAACTTTTCAACGATTACACGACCAGGGACATGAAGTGCATGTGGCTTATCAAACAAGTGGAAATATTGCCGTAACTGATGAATTTGTTACACGCTTCATGGATTTTGCTGTTGGCTTTGAAGAAATGTTTGGTGTTGACAGTAAAAAATCAAAAAGTATTTTGGCCGAAGCAAGAGGCTATCTTGAAAATAAAAAATCGAACAAGATTGATACAGCCGATATCCGCAATATCAAAGGATTGATCCGCCGATGTGAAGCAGCTGCCACCTGTCGTTATGTTGGTTTGAAAGAAGGACAGTGGCATTTTCAGAATCTTCCTTTTTATGAAACAGGAACCATTGAAAAAAAACCAATGAGTGAAGAAGATATTCAACTCACCATGGAACTGTTACGCAAAATAAAACCACAGCAGGTTTATTCAGCCGGTGATTTTGCTGATCCGCATGGTACACATCTTGTTTGTTTTAATGTTGTTTTGGAATCGTTGAAACGGATAAAAGCTGATGGCGATGACTGGATCAGCAACTGCTGGTTATGGTTGTACAAAGGTGCCTGGCAGGAGTGGCATATTGAAGAAATTGAAATGGCTATTCCCATGAGTCCTGAACAGGTGATGAAAAAACGCTTTGGCATTTTTATTCATCAATCGCAAAAAGATATGGTGCCATTCCAGGGAACTGACAGCCGTGAGTTCTGGCAAAGAGCTGAAGAACGTAACTCAGCAACTGCTGACCTGTATGGCAAATTAGGGTTAACTCAATATGCAGGTGTGGAAGCATTTGTAAGATGGCATTATTGAAGTTGTGAAGGGCGTGCACATCGTAGCTTTAGCGAAGATGTGTCAATGGTGAACCTTGCCTGCCGGCAGTCAGGTGGTGAAAAGTGAGTCAGGTTGCTTCTTGCATTACGGTCGATATAAATTATAAGGTATGCCATACTTTTAAAGTGTGGCATACCTTTTTTAAGTGACCTGTATTTTTATAGAACGATTGTTATGTGAAATAAGAAGATGATATTTGGCTTGAATTTTGAGAATTTTAACAAAAAACTATTTATGAAAAAACAAATTTTACTCTGTTCATTTTTATTCCTTCTTGTTTTTCAATCAGCAACTGTTTATGCATTAATTGTTCCGGTAAAGGAAAATGCAGTACCGGGAAAGATTGTAACAGAATCAGTGAATCAATTCAACCAGCTTTCTAAAAAAGAGAAGAAGCACCGCATCAATGATGTAAAGAAAGAATTGAAATTGTTCAAAGCAAATCAGGCAGCCGGCAGGGCTGAAGACGACAGAACAATTTTACTGGTGATCCTCGCAATTCTTTTACCGCCATTAGCAGTTTACCTGCATGAAAATGCAATCAATACCAAATTCTGGATCAGCCTTGTGTTAACGCTGTTGTTCTGGATTCCCGTAGTGATCTATGAATTGCTGGTTGTGTTAGATGTGATCTAAGCAATGAATCCTTTTTGAATAAAATATTCAGATGTTATTAGAAAGAAGTTGATTACAGTTATGTAATCAACTTCTTTGTTTAATTGCTCTTACAATCATATCTGTTCTTTTATC
>JANMOR010000699.1:0-4918 GCA_031369435.1 Chitinophagaceae bacterium | reverse complement strand
GGCAAAGTTGGATTAGTTAATAATTAATTTAATATTTGATGACGCAGATTGTTGCGGATGAGAACAGATAAGAACAGCTGATGGAAAATGCATCGGCTGTTTGTTTTAAAATGGAATATCTTCCTGCAGAACGATTTGTTTTTTTATAAGTCCGTTCTTTAGTTGTTGATAGCTAATGCGTTTTGTATTGTCTTTGCTTCGGTAGTATATTTTGTTTTGATGCAGTTCCAGATACATATTTTCCTGTTGTGGAAACTGGTACACATTGCACCAGTCTAACATGGCGATTTACAGTTGAGCATTCCAGTATTTTAGTATGATCATTTGTATAAATAGAAGCTGAAAATCAGTGGGTTTTTACACAAGGAGTTGCGTATATTTATGAGTTAGCGGTCCTTGTAAAACGACAGACTACTACTTATTATAACAAGAAGCAAAGCAAAAATATATGAAAGCAAATGGAAATACAGTAAAGGAAATTCTAACAAACCTTTCTACGGACAGTGCAGAACCTTTTAATAAACTACACGATGTCATAGTAAAAAACCTACCCAAAGGTTTTGAAGCAGCCATTAGTTATGGTGGATTGGGTTATGTTGTTCCGCATTCACTTTATCCTGCGGGTTACCATTGTAAACCAATTGAGTCTCTTCCATTCGCAGGGATTGCTTCGCAAAAAAATTCCATTAATTTTTACCATATGGGTATTTATACAGACACCAAATTATTGAATTGATTCGTAAGCGAATTTCCCAAGCACAGCAAACAGAAACTGGGTATGGGAAAAAGTTGTGTTCGTTTTAAAAGATTGGACGACATTCCCTACAGGCTCATTGGTGAGTTAATGAAAAAAATGAGTGCGAAAGAATGGATAACTATTTATGAAACTAACTTAAAAAAATAGACAATGAAAAAATATACCATTCTAAAACTAATTGGACTGGCAATACTGACAATGATAACCTTGGTTATTATTTCATTCCTTGAAGTTGCAGTATATTCTTATCTCATAAACCCTGGACAAGAACAAAGTGTTTATGAAGCACACGCAAATTCTTCTGCACCGTATATTTCAGGAATTTTCGGATTTATTGTTTTCTTTCTCGTTGTACGATTTTGGAAAAAAAAAGAATACCCGAATGTATTCAAATTGGCAATTCTTTTTCCGCTCATTTATGTTCTGTTGGACATTATCTTAATAACAGTAGCAGGCGTGAAATGGTCTGACTTCATTTTAATATTTGCTATTGCCAATACAGCAAAATTTCTTGGTAGCTACTTAGGGTATAAATTAACTAAATGACGTTGGACAAAGACCAAAGAAAAGAACAACGAACCGCTAACATGAACTGTGTAAAAAACCAACCAAATTTTGCTCTTTTTTAAGTTGATACTTGTTGTACTTTTTTACTACAGCAAATACCTGTTACAATATTTGTGATACAGTGTACTCAGGTTCTATCGTGACGTTATAAATTTGAATTATGATTATAGTATCAACAAAAACTCATTCATAAGAAATATAGCAACAATGCATACAAACAGAACTGAGGACAAGTCAACAGATTCTGCCTTCGACCTCGGTTCACAAACATTCTATCATGGAACGAAGGCCGATCTGAAACAGGGAGACCTGATTGAATCCGGCTTTCAATCCAACTATGGTAAGAGGAAGAAGGCCTCATATGTCTATCTCACCGCCACATTGGATGCAGCTGTTTGGGGTGCCGAACTTGCTTTGGGCGAAGGACCCGGCAGAATTTATATTGTAGAGCCGACTGGCCCGATGGAAGATGATCCTAATTTAACAGACAAGAAATTTCCCGGCAATCCAACAAAGTCATACCGCACTCAACATCCGCTTCGTGTTTCTGGAGAAGTTATGGATTGGCAGGGACATTCACCGGAACAACTAAAAGCCATGAAGGATCATCTTGAGCAATTGAAGCAACTTGGGATTGAAGCAATAGAGGATTGATAAAAAAATTATAACAGTAATGAAGACTTCAATAAAATAAAAATTCGCCATGAAAAAAATAAAGCCATCACTTTACTTCATCTGCTGCTTTACTATCTTCATCTCCTGCAATAATAATTCACTAACTCAGGCAAACGCAGAAAAAACAATCAGGGAATTTTTGTCAACCCATACTATAAAGACTTCAACATTGGAAGTAAGTCCGTCAACAATACAGACAATTGCAAAAACAAATGTGTATTCACAATTCAATACAAGTGTAAAAGTTTCTTTCAAGAGTAAAGTCGATGAAAATATTATGTTATTATTTCTTTTTACCAGGACCCCACGCAACAAATGGTTTTTAAAATCAGTTGAAGGATTGGATGGACCTATACAGGAACTTGAGAATTGGCTTAACACGAATAAACATCTAAATATTGCTGCTCAATAAAATCTGCCCATACTGTTGCATTGCTGGAAGCTGGTTAACCTTTAGTATCTTTAGTCGAAATACGTTATGCAAGTGGATAAAAAAGAATTGCTTGAAAAGCTTCATCAAAAAATGATTGTAGAAATACAGGACTATGCAATCATCCTCCTTGATATTGACGGTACAATTTTATCGTGGAATTTAGGAGCTAAAAAAATAAAAGGATATGAAGAAGCTGAAATACTTGGTCAGAATTTCAGAATATTTTATATGCCGCAGGACAGGCAGGCAGGTCTTCCGGAGCAGTTAATTGCACTGGCAAAAAAAGAAGGAAGGGCACGGCATATTGGCCGGCGTCTAAAAAAAGATGGAACAATTTTTTGGGGCAGTATTTTGATTACAGCACTTCATGATGAAAATGGCGATGTAATGGGTTTTACAAAATTGACAAGCGATGTAGATGATCCCCGGATTTAATAAACTGCAAATCTTCTAACTAAAAACAGTATAAATATTTCCGCATTACAAGACATGCTCACTTTTCTGAAAACCAATTCTGACAATCCCGATTTCAGATCGCTTGTTATTTCGCTTGATGCAGATCTGCAGGTTCGCTATGGCGAACAGCAACAATTCTTTTCGCAATTCAACAAGCTTGATCATATTCATCATGTAATTGTTGCCTATCAAAACAACGAACCCGTTGGTTGTGGAGCATTTAAAGAATATGAGCCTGGTGTTGCGGAGATCAAACGCATGTTTGTACAGGCACAGCAGCGGGGTAAAAATATAGGAGGCCAAATCTTAAACGAATTAGAACAATGGGCTGCAGCAGAAGGATATCGTTCCTGTATTTTGGAAACAGCAATCAAACAACCGGAAGCCATCAGGGTATATGAACGTGGTGGTTATAACCGTATTCCCAACTACGGACAATATGTTGGAGTGGAGATCAGCTTGTGTATGAAAAAAGAAATCAGTTAAGATCAATGCTTCAGAATTTCTTTACCGGTTGAAAGCATACAGCGATGCATCTTTATTTTTTTTACCACAGATCAGATCAGTAATTATTTCGGCAGCAACTAAACTAAACGTAATTCCATTACCACCAAAGCCCAATGCATAATAGGTATGCGGCGTTTTATTGTAAGTGCCGATATAGGGCAATGCGTCTTGTGTTGATCCAAATGTACCCGTCCAGCCGAACTCAGGAACAAAATCAACGGCAGGAAACAGTTTAAGAAAATCTTTTTTTAAGAGTGCGGTTTTCTTTTTAATCAACCTGTCCCGCCGGGCGGGGTTATAATATTCTTCGTCTCTACCACCAACAATGATCCGGTTGTCTTTCGTTAAACGCATATACAGATAAGGATCGGCAGTATTCCACAACATGCTATTGTTTTTCCAAACCGGCAAATGCGTTTGGATGTGTTCTGATGCAAGTGCATAGGTTGAATGAAGTGTTACAATTTTTTTATCAATGAATTCTGAAATCTCATAACCCGATGCATTGACAATTTTTCCGGCATTGATTGTATGCCCTTTTTCTGTTGTTACAATTGCACCCTTTTTCTTATACTCAATTTTTGACACTGTTGTTCTGTCAAATACTTCAAGACCTTTGCTTATCCCTTTTGCAAGTAAAGCATGTGTAAACAGGTAAGCATCTGTAGCAGCAGCTTTCGAAGAAAGAATGGCTGCAGGAGCAGCAAAGCCGAATTGCTGCTGTATTTGTTGTTCATCTAAAAGCTGTACATCAAATCCGGCTTTTTTACGAGCGGTGAATTCAGTTTCTATTCTTTTTTTATCTTTTTTGTAAGCTGCAAAAAAAAGGCTTTGCTGCTGTTCAAAGGATTTGAACTTTATTTTTTTAGAAATGTGCTGCAAACTGTCTATCGCTTCTGCACACATGGTATAGGCACGAACGGCTTTCTTCCGTCCAATTTGATTAGCCAGTTCATATAAAGGTTTATCTAATTCATATTGCAGAAGCGAAGTGCTTGCACAGGTGCTGCCGAGCCCAACGGTTCGTGCATCAACAACAACACATTGTATTCCGGCTTTGATGAGATGATAGGCAGTTAATGCTCCCGATATGCCGGCTCCAATGATGAGCACGTCTATTTTAATTGATTGTTCGGGCTTTGGATAATGTGCCGGCAATCCGCTGTTGATAAGCCAATATGGATAGCCTGTTGTTAGATTCATTTTTTAGTTTTAATTCCAATTTGTGCAGTGCTCTTCCTTTCATGATGTGCATTGGCTTCATTAATAGAGTGCGACTCCTGTACAGATAATTCATTCTTTGTTTTTTCTGCCAGATGTTTATAAAACTTTTGAAGCACTTTCAAATCTTCCTCACTGATATCTTCAACAGCTATGAGGCGGTTGCTGGCAATTTCCTGTGCTACAATTAATTCGTTTAGTTTTAAATGCAGGGCAATTGAGTCTTTGTTCTGGCTGCGTTGTATAAGAAACACCATCAGAAAAGTAACGATGGTTGTTCCTGTATTGATGACCAGTTGCCA
>JANMOR010000685.1:0-3607 GCA_031369435.1 Chitinophagaceae bacterium | reverse complement strand
CAGCTTGTTAGATTATTTCTTTACCGGTTTTACATCCAGTAATTCCATTTCAAAAACGATTGTAGCACCACCGGGAATACTTCCGCCATTGCCACGCTCACCATATCCATATTCACTTGGAATAAACAATTGCCACTTGCTACCAACAGGCATTAAGACCAATACCTGTTTCCAACCATCAACTAATTGGCTTAACGGGTAAACAATCGGTTCGCCACGGCCATATGATTCATCAAATACATTTCCATCAAGCGTTGTGCCTTTGTAATGTGCAACAATGGTATCTTCCAGCAGTGGTTTAACACCTGCACCCTGTGTAATAATTTTATACTGAACACCACTTGGTAATTGCACAACGCCGGGCTGCTTCTTATTTTCTGCAAGGAATTTTTTCCCTTCTTCTTTTACTGCAGCATTTTTCTTAAACATATATTCCTGCAGTTTTTGTTGAATGGTCGAGTTACATTGATCCTGGTTCATTAAAGGTTTAGGGTTTTCTTTTATTGCATCGGCCATTCCTTTATTGAAGGCGATGTAATTGATCTGCTCAATACCCTGTGCTTTAACATTGCTGCCAATATTCATACCAATGGCATAACTTAAACTGTCAACGCCGCTTCTTAATAAAGGTTTGGGAGCAGCAGGTTTAACTGCAGTTGTTTTTTTAACGGGTGGTTTTGTGGCTTGAGAAAAAGCCGGAATAGAAAACGTACATGTTGCAATTGCAAGAATAATAATTCGCATGTGATAATTGATTAAAATGATATTTTCCTGAGTAATTATTTGTAAAGATAAGAAACGTCATCTCGACGGAGAAGAGGTCTCATGAATTATGGATTGCCTCATTGTTTAGAGATGTCTCGTACCTCGACATGACGGCCCGAAAATAAATCTTCATTATTATTATTAATTAGCTTTTATTCGTCTCGCAGAGCATGACCGGTTAAAGTGATAAATACATCTTCAAGATTAGCCTGCTTCATTTGTTTGGGTCGCTCAAAACCTGTGGCCAGCAGGTGATCAATGAGTTTGGATGGTGTATCAAGTGCTACAATCTTTCCGCTGTCAATGATGGCTACCCGTTCGCAAAGATATTCAGCTTCATCCATATAATGGGTGGTCATAATAACAGTGGTTCCTCTTGCCTGTATGTTTTTCACCAGCTCCCACAAATTTCTGCGGGCCTGCGGGTCAAGACCGGTTGTAGGTTCATCGAGGAAAACTATTTTAGGTTCGTTGATGAGTGTTGTTGCTACGGAGAAACGTTGTTTTTGTCCGCCACTTAATTCTTTATACTTAGCTTTTGCCTTTTCTTCAAGGTTCACCGTCTTCAATAATTTAAGAGCATCAACATTCCTGTTATAAAGTCCGTTGAAGAGATGAATCAATTCTGTTAAGTTCAACCCGGGATAATATCCTGATGATTGCAACTGAACACCAATGATCTTTTTAATTGCATTCGCATCTTCATCTATATTCAATCCATCAACCAATATTTCACCGCTTGTTTTTTCACGGAGTGTTTCAATAATTTCCAATGTAGTTGACTTGCCTGCACCATTGGGTCCCAGCAAACCAAATATCTCACCTTCATATACATCAAAGCTGATGCCCTTCACAGCCTGGAAGCTGCCATAGTTCTTCACTAAATCTTTTACTTCAATTATTTTTTTTGACATCTTCTTTTAAAATAGGTTATAAGGCCAATTCCATTTTTATATCTGCCGTTTCAAAAGGCGAATCCTTTACATCCACATAATTGAATCCATATTTTTCATACAGCTTCAATGCACTTTGCAGTTGATGGTTTGAAAATAATTCGATTTTTTTTGCGCCGAGTGCAGCAGCTTTTTTCAAACAGGCTTCCAGCAATAGTTTGCTGATGCCTCTGCCCTGCCAGGCTTCTGTAACACTCATTTTGGCCAGTTCATATATATCATGTCCTTCATGGATGAGTGCTGCGGTGCCAACAATTTCATTGCCGGCTTTTGCCAAATAAATCACTCCGCCTTTGTCTATCACCTCGGCCTGCGGATCGTTCAACACAATCATATCTGCATCTTCACGCAAATTAAATTTATCTAACCACTCCAGGTTTAATTGTTTAAACGCATTATGCCAACCGGCATTGTATAAAATGATTTCAACCATTACTTATAAAAACTTTCCAGTTCTGCCATCATGTTTTTACTGCCAATGAACATAGGTACACGTTGATGTAAAGATGTTGGTTGTACATCCAGTATAGGAATTTTTCCATTGGTGGCCCTGCCTCCTGCTACTTCCATAATAAAAGCAAAGGGGTTGCATTCATACGCTAACCGTAATTTACCATTTGGTTTTTCTAATGTACCGGGGTACATAAAAATGCCGCCCTTGATCAAACTCCTGTGCACATCGGCAACCATACTTCCAATATAACGTTGTGTATAAGGGCCGCCATTTGTTTTATCTTTTCGTTGACAGGCAGTGATATAATCCTGAACGCCTTCTTCATAACGGAAATAATTTCCATGATTCACCGAATAAATATTTCCATCGGGCGGACATTGAATATCGGGATGACTTAAACAAAACTCACCAATAGATGGATCCAATGTAAAACCATTTACTCCTCTTCTTGTTCCATACACCATCATGGTACTGGAACCATACACCATATAACCTGCTGCAACCTGTTTGCGGCCATTCTGTAAAAAATCTTCTTTGCTGCAGGGCTTTCCTATTTCACTTACCCGGCGATATACACTGAAGATGGTGCCAATAGAAATATTTACATCAATATTGCCGCTGCCATCCAACGGGTCAAACATCACCACATATTTTGAATTGTTACTGATTTCATCATCAAACACAACAATATCATCCATCTCTTCACTTCCTATGCCGGCACAACTGATGCCGTGCTGCAATACTTTCATGAACTGGTTATTGGCAAAAATATCCAGCTTCTTTACATCTTCGCCCTGGATATTGATGCTGCCTGCATCGCCCAGAATATCTACCAATCCTGCTTTATTCACTTCAACATTTACACGTTTGGCTGCCAAACCAAGATCCCGTAACAAACTGCTCAGTTCACCGGTAGCCTGTGGAAAATTCCGGAGCTGCTGAATAGTAAACTCATCGAGGGTTGAAATTTTTCTGTTAAAACTCATACGATTATTTTAAGCAATCAAAGATGAACAAATGTAGGGAAAAGAGCGGCCTCATCCCTCATTCCCTTCTCCAAAAGAGAAGGGACGGTGCTGCCATACTTTTCCAGGCATTTTTCCATCCACATCATTTTTGTTAAATATCCAGGCATAATTTAAAAATCTAAACATGCACATCTTTATTTAAATGTTTGAAGTAAGAAAAGCTATGGCTGTATTTTGTTTTTCCCTTCCTTTGGATTTAAAATACAGACCGAAGCGTCTGTAGAGGGATTAAGGTCGGACGATAAATGTCTGACTCCGACCAAAGCGTCTGAAGTGAGGTGATTATCTTTATCTCATGGAATGGATCTGGATCATCATCGGTATTATCCTCGCTGTGGTAGCTATTGCCGGTAGCATTCTTCCACTTATACCAGGCCCTCCTATTGCATATGCCGGTTTATTAGTAC
>JANMOR010000682.1:0-1894 GCA_031369435.1 Chitinophagaceae bacterium | reverse complement strand
AATATGAATAAAAGTCTCAGCATGATGGCTGTGTTTTAACAAAGCCCCGTTGTATCAACAGGGCTTTGTTTTTTTTTGGATAGTTGAAGATCAGAATCCTACGACTGCCTGCACAACAACACCTTTAAAGTTGCCGCCATTATAAATATTTCCGGTTGGGAAATCTTTGTAGTCCTGGTTTACATATTCAGCTTTCATCAAAATGTTTTTAGTTACAAACCATCCGCCACCAACTGCAAAACGGTTGATTGATTGGTTTGCAGAATTACTCGCAAGTATTTGTCCTTTCACCATATTGTAACGAACCCCGAGATAAACTTTTTCCTGTGCACCAATTCTGTAAATAGCATCTACTGCATATTGATTTACACTTCTTTTTTCTGTTTTGGCTACTTTTTCAACAATGCTCCTGCCTTTTGTATTTTCAAATGTGCCAAACAATTCAAAGCCATATGCTTTTACCAATCCATTGAGTTGTAAAGCGGTAATTTGATTGCTGAAGCCGGGATTGATTCTGCCTGAAAAAGCATTGCCTGTTGAAGTAGCATTGAATGGTTCCATTACCCAGAAATAGTTACTGCCTGTACGGTCGCCACCATATAAAGTACTACGTCCATCGCTGTTGTTATAATAAAAGGATGCGGCACCTCTTACTCTTACTTTTTCCTGGATTTGTTTGTCATAAGCCAGTTTGCCATAGATTGATGGTGAGCGTTTGTAGGTTTCTGTTGTGTTGCCGGTTATTGGTAATAAAGGGGCTTGATGTCCACCATTGATTAATCCGTTTGAAACACCAACCATTCCTAACAAACCGTTTTTCTGAACATAGATCTCTCCGCCAACTTCTGTTGCAAAGGCATCCATGATATAGTTTTCAACAAAAGGATTGTAGAGTGTATGTCCACCATCTGAACGACGGAAGTGTTGATCACCATAGTTAATTTCCATGTGTCCCATTTTAATAGTAGTAACACTCATGATTTTTGACCATATTTCGCCTTTGAAAGGAAGTTTGTCAAATTGAATATATCCGCCTTTCACCCATGCTTCGTTATGGTGACGTGAAGAAAGATAGGTGGTAAGGTTTAAACGGATACCATCTGCCAGTTGCACATCAGTAAACAAATTGGCCTGTGCTACTGCAAAACCCGGTTTCAACCTGGGATACAATGCAGGGCTTCCTGCAGTATTGGAATGTTTTAAACTCTGGAATTGTTGTGTAAAGCCGGCACCGATGCGAACTTTAATACCGTCGAAAGTTGCAGAAGTATCTTTCTTTGTTTCAAACACATTGATACCTCTTTGGTCATACGGTCTGAGATTGTCGATTTTTGTTTGCTGAGCCCACATAGTTAAAGGGGATAAAAGAAGTGCCAGGGAGGCAACTTTTTTCAGGCAGTTTGTAATGAAGCGTTTCATGTTTATGTTTTTATTAATTGAAAAAATTGATTGATTAAGATTTCTTAAGTGTAACATTATAACTGATGTTGATTTCATCGCCTACTTTCATTGCGCCAAGCATAAAAGAAGGTGGCTTGATTCCAAAAGACGACATCATGATTTTGCGGTTGCCTTTTACTTCAAGATCGCCATTGGCTAATGTTGTTATTTTTAATACCAGTTCAGTGGGTTTTGTAACACCCCCAATAGTGAGGTTGCCTGAAACATTCATAGTAGTTACTTTGCCATTTTGTTGTGTGGAAAGAACTTCTACAAAAACAAAACTGATAGAAGGATACTTATCGGCTTTGAGCGTGCTGTGTGTGCGGCTGTCCATCAAATCGGAGTTTTTTACACTCTTTAAAGATTTGGTTACAATTTGAACTTTGGCGGCATTGATCTTTTGAAGACCTGAATTATTAACAGTAAAATCGCCTGTTACATTTACATTGGT
>JANMOR010000647.1:0-2272 GCA_031369435.1 Chitinophagaceae bacterium | reverse complement strand
ACTCCCGGTTTATACAAGACAACTGATTATGGTAAAACATGGACAAAGATCAACAACGGAATTCCTAACAATGCATTTACCAGAGTAGTACGTGAAGATGAAGTGCGGAAAGATCTATTGTTTGCAGGAACAGAGCTTGGTTTATTTATTTCATGGGATGGAGGTAAGCAATGGAATCCATTTCAATTGAACTTACCCATTGTGCCCATAACTGATTTAAAAATTCATAAAGGTGATTTGATCGCAGCAACTTCGGGCCGTAGTTTTTGGATATTAGATGATTTGGGTTTAATACGTCAGCATAAAAAAGAACAAACAGATTTTGCATTGTATCAACCCGAGGATGCATATATGGTGAATGGATATAGTGGTATGAATGCTGCAAATCCAGGTGGTACCAGCCGTAACGCCGGTGTCAATCCTGCAACAGGAGTGGTGATCTATTACAACCTGCCAACAACAAAAGCAACTGATCTTTTGCAATTGGAAATAAAAGATGCAGGAGGTAATATCATCCGCACCATCACTTCAAAAGCCGACAGTACTTATTTTTATTATGACGGCGCACCGTCACCCGATCCTGTATTAAGCAAACAAAAAGGACTCAACCGTTTTGTGTGGGATATGCGTTATTCAACAATGGCTGCTATACCCAATGTATATATTGAAAGCAGTTATGCCGGGCACAAAATTGCACCGGGCACTTATACACTCACGTTGAAGTTGGGAGATCAGCAGCAAACAACAAAAGCAATTGTATTGCCCAATCCTTTATACGGAATTGATGCAGCTACTTATACAGAATACGATAAGCTGATGACAACAATGGAAAAAGATGTAACCGCCATGCATCAACTGGTGAACAGCCTGTATAAAAAACGATTACAGTTAGAAGACCTGTTGAAGTCTTTATCGGCTGATACTAAACTGGATGCCATCCGTAAAGAAGCAACTGCATTGGTACAGCAAATGAAAGCATGGGATGAGGATATGATCCAGCGCAAATCAAAAGCTTATGATGATGTAGAAAATTTCCCCAATAAGTTTACAGCGAATTATCTGTTCCTCATCAATCAAACAGAAAGCGATATACCAAGAGTGAATCAACCGAATCTTGATCTCAAAAAACAATTGGATGCTGAATGGGCAGTATTAAAACAGCGGGCAACTGAAATTGAAACAAAACTTTCAGCATTGAATAAAAAATTGATGGAAGCAGGAGTGGGGCCGGTTTGGAAGAAGTGAGGAGTTTTTAGTTTGTAGTTGATAGGTGAAACCCCGACAGCGGTTGCAAACCCTGTCGGCGGTTTATCGAAAAGAAAATTGAAAGCACAAGCAGGACGCTTAATCATACGAACTCTTAAAAAAAACCAAACAATGGAACAAGTGAAACCCAACTCCACAAAAGTTTATTTTATGGTAATGGCCGCATTCTGGATGATATTTGGCATTATCACCACGTTCTTTCCGCAGCTGATGAACCTGTTTCAAACCGAAGCAGGGATCAGTGCAGTCACCACTTATTCTGACCATGTATGGCGGCATGATGGTTTTGATATCATCGGCATAAGTGTGTTATTTTTTGCACTTTCACGAGAAACTGTAAGTCGTAACATGTTAGGGGCGGCTGCAACTGTGGCACTGATAGTTACATTGGCCATTATATCTTCCATGCTAACAACGCCGTACTGGAATATGTTATTCCTTGTTCCTGCTGTGAGTTGTTTTGCATTTGCTGTATGGGGGTTTATGCTTGCTGCAAAGGCCAGGTAATTAGTCGATAGTTTAAACCCCGACAGCGGTTGCAAACCCTGTCGGCGGTTTGGTGAGAAGAAAATTGATAGCACAAGCGAGGCGCTTGCGATATATGAGGAAGCAATCTATGCTGTTGATAGTCGTCTGACCAATCATGGACAATACTTTCTGTGTTGGTGGAAACACTATATGATGGCATCCTTTTTTTAGAGAATACCAACAAGGATAAAAGCTGAGTATTTTATATTTTACTTAATACATGTTCAGTATTTAACTTGATCTGACATCCAAATGACTTCCAATTTTTATAAACTCTAGTAGATGCCCTACTAACATTTATATTGTAAATTTTGTCCAATTTTTCCTTAATTAAGTATAAGCTCTGATTTATTTTTTGTGTTTTAATAAACTGATTATAAGATGGGATTTTATATGTGTCAATAAAGCCTCTATTTAAAGTGCTAGAGCAATTGACCAAGTTCTGTGGCCAAAAAATCTCTTGATTCTTATTTTGTGG
>JANMOR010000643.1:0-2674 GCA_031369435.1 Chitinophagaceae bacterium | reverse complement strand
GCCCGTCTGACAAATAATAATCACCAATTACTCATATCAAAGTTAATTACACCGTAAGAGTCTTCGTAAAATGTAGACATCTGAAGTCCAAGTAATTCAATGGCCAGTTCCTTGTTTATAAGTGTCCCATTTCTGAAACCGGCATAATCAGGAAAAGATGAATAGGGCCACTGCTCCATTTTAGTAACCAGCCCGGCTTTGTAAGCATTTTGATGCAGGTAATGAAAAACGGTAAAAGGATAATGTTCTTTATCCACCAATTTTGCTTTTGTTTTTTGTTGAAAAAGATTGCCACTTACTGATTCTCTTTTATTCAAGGCATTGGCATATGAACTCAACATGATTTTAAATCCATTTGTTAGTTGTTGAAGTGAGTTGCCGCCAACTTTTTTTTCAAGAATACTTTGCTCATTGCTGTAGATAAGAAAGTGAAAATGATTTGGCATGAGGCACCAGGATAAAATGTCGCAATAGGGTTTTATTTGAGCAGTGGCACTATCCAGGAAGCGGTTATAATCAGCATCAGAATGAAACAACAAACGATTGACATTTGCTTTATTATAAATGTGGTATAGTTGGTTGGCTATAAAGTGCATGTGTTTTTCAGCCTTGGTTATACTAAAATAATTCATTTTTAGAGAATACCTGTCAGACGGGCTTTTGCCCGTGCAGACAGGTATTCTCCTCATCATTATAAATTCAATTTCAAACCTCCATTCACAACAAACCCATCAAGCGGCGCATAAATATCACGGAATACAGGGTTGTTGACCAATCCGGTATAGATGCTGTCGAATCTTGTTTGTCTTGCATCCAGGAAATTTTCAAAGTTGATATAGATTGAAAATTTCTCCCATAACCTTTCTGCCATAAAACCACAGATCCAGTAAGGTTTCCCGGTTGCTCCATCGTTGAGTTGTTGCCGGTCGAAATAATAAGCTTCCAACCCAAGCTTCCATTTATCTTCCACTTCATACATCAGTACAGTATTGATGCGGTTGCGTGGAGTTAAAGGGTTGACTGTTTTGTTACTGCCTTCATGAATTTTTGTATCAGTAAACGTGTAACCCAAAAACAATTTGAAATTCTGGTAGCCAAGTTTGATATTGGTTTCTGTTCCTCTTGTATCAATATGACCGCTGATGTTGACAAACGAATAATCTGATCCACTAGCTCTTAATAGTAATGGATTATTTAATCGTGTATAAAAAAAAAGTTGATTGATGCTGATAGAAAGTTCTTCAAACAAACGTGTTTTATAATTGAAGTCGGCATTAACGCCATAGCTTTTTTCCAATTTGTTTGCAGTTGGGTTTACTGGCAGCACCAGTTTGTATTGCAGGCGTTCACTTTCTTCAGTAAAGATGGAAGGCGCTTTATAACCCAGCCCACCACCAATGCGTGAGCTGAAGTTGGCATTGGCTTTGAATAAAACAGAAAGTCTTGGAAGGAATGCAAATCCATAATCATTTACATAATCGCCACGCAAACCAGTTTCAACATGCAGCCATTCTTTAACCCGCAAGACATTCTGTATAAAAAACCCGGTTGTTGTTTGTTGATAGTTCCGTAAAGCTGTTGCAGTGGTTTGTTGTTCTTTAAAATTTTCTGTCCATAAATTAATACCGGCTACCCACTCTGCTATTTCACCATGAAGGGAATAGTTTGCTTCTGAAAAAGTGCTTACCTGTCTGCCATCAAAAATATAACCGGGGCTTGTGATAACACGATCAAAATAATTGACACTTTGTTTTACTGTTACATGACTGCCTGTGCCAAAATCATGATCCAATGAAAATTGTGTGGAGAAACGTTTTGTTTTGTTCTGTTCATAGTAACCGTTACTAACTGCTCCTTTGATATAATCCATATTGCCACCTAAGCGATCTTCCAGAACAGTATTGATGCCGAATACCAGTTTTGTTTTTTCTGATGGATAAATAAACAAACGGGGGTTGATTGTATAGCGTTGAAATTTTGGAATAGCAGATAAGTTAATATCTGCAGGATCATACGCTCCATTGCTGTTACGTGCAGCAAATAAGGTAAGGCCGATTTTGCCAAAACGTTTTCCATAAAATAGATTCAGGTCTAAGCCTGCGGCAGTTGTACCATTGAAATGAAATTTCAATTCCTGTTCATCAGTGGGTGTTTTTGAAATTAAATTTACCAACCCGGCAATGGCACCGCCACCATATAAAGTGGAGGACGATCCTTTAATGATCTCGGCTTGTTTTAAATCAAGTGGTGGAATCTGTAACAAACCCAAACCACTTGCAGCACCACTGTATAATGGAAAACCATCTTTCAGAATTTGTGTGTAACGCCCATCCAACCCCTGGATACGGATAGCAGCATTGGCAGATGTGGCCGATGTTTGTTGTGTTTGAATACCCGTGCTCTCATTCAACAGCATGCGGATATCACCGGGTTTCATATTGGCTTTTTCATCGAGCTCTTCACCGGCAATAAACTCCACACGGGTTGGAATGTTTTGAATACTTCTTGTACTGCGTGTAGAGGTAATGATGATCTCTTCTTCTTCCTCTTCTGCAGGCAGCAACAACATATCAATGGAAGAAGGGAAGGGAAAGCTGATCTCCTGCTCTGCGGTTGCATAACCAATATGTGAAACCAGCACAGTGATTTTTTCTTTGCTATCAGTTGATAAAAC
>JANMOR010000625.1:0-3230 GCA_031369435.1 Chitinophagaceae bacterium | reverse complement strand
AGCTCGATTTGGATAACAAAGTTCACCCCATGCTGTTTCGTATACTTTGTGGCTTTTTAGACCAGGGTATTGCAGTTGAAGGATTCCCGTTTGTGAACAAAAGTTTTACTGAAAGCATCAAAGAACTGGAGCAAAACAGTTTTGTAAGTTTTTTTAAAACCAAAGCTGTAAAACAAAAATTTATATCAGGCAATTACTCCATCACTGAACTGTTGCAAACAATTGTTGGCAAAGAAGAATATTTTGAACAGTATTTATTCGATCAGCAATTTTCACATCATGGCTGGAGTGGTTTTGTAAGTGCGGTGGAAGACAATCCGCAAACATTGCTCGACAATAAAAAAATTACGTTCAAAGAACTGGTGGAGTTTGAATTGCTGATGGAGCTGGATGCATTAAATGCTGGCCTTGGTAAAAAATGGAAACCATTAACTACTCATGTTACTGTACCCGCAGTTGATTTATTTGCTGATGTACCTAAAACTGAATTGGCAGAAGCAATTGAATTGTGGCAAACAGCTTTTGAATGGAGTTATTATGATTCGGTGTTAAAGGGAATATTATTGGCGGCCCCAAAGGCCCCCGAAAGGAGTACCTCCCCAAACCCCTCCAAAGGAGGGGCTTCTTTACAAGCCATCTTCTGTATTGATGAACGAGAAGATTCAATCCGCCGCCACATTGAAGCAGTTGACAGGAAAGCTGAAACCTTTGGTGCGCCAGGTTTTTTTGGAGTTGAATTTTATTTTCAGCAACAGGGAAGTAAGTTTTATGATAAACTTTGTCCGGCTCCTGTAACTCCAAAATATTTAATCAAAGAATCGGATGCTACATCAATTAAAAAAGTAGAACTTATTTATACAAAGTACACACATGGAATAATTTCTGGTTTTTTCTTAAGTATTGGTTTTGGATTTTGGGCCTTTGCAAAAAAAGTGCAAATGTTGTTTCGTCCTAAAATGAGCCCTGCTATTTCAAATGCATATGGGCATATGGATAAACAATCAACGTTGACCATCGAAAATAAAAATATTACTGATATAGAAAACGGATTGCAGATTGGATATACATTGGATGAAATGGCAACAAGAGGCCAAGGATTTTTAAGAGGTATTGGACTCATTAAAAATTTTGCTCCTATCGTTTATATTGTATCACATGGAAGCAGCAGTGCTAACAATCCACATCATGGCGCACATGATTGCGGTGCCTGCAGCGGACGACCCGGCGCTACCAATGCAAGAACACAGGCTTTTATTTTGAATCACAAAAAAGTAAGAGAAATATTGGCATCTAAAGGAATTGCAATTCCGCCATCAACACAATTTATCGGAGGTATGCATGATACGGCTGCAGATGTAATGGCTTATTATGATGAACATATATTGAATGCTGAGAATGCAAAAGCACATCTCATCAACATACAAAATTTTGAAACGGCTTTAAACCTCAATGCGAAAGAACGCAGCAGGCGGTTTGCATCTATCAATACAAAACAGGAACTTGAACAGGTAAGAAAAGCTATTCACAGCCGCTCCGTTTCTTTATTTGAACCAAGACCAGAATTAGGGCATGGTACCAATACATTAGCTATTATTGGGCGCCGACAAATAACCAAAGGTTTGTTTTTAGACCGTCGTGCTTTTTTGAATAGTTATGATCACAACACTGATGCGGATGGTGCTATTCTTTCGGCAGTGATGCGGCCCATTGGTTTGGTATGCGGCGGTATTAATCTTGAATATTATTTTTCAAGAGTTGATAATATTAAGATGGGTGCAGGTACCAAGCTTCCGCATAATGTAATGGGTTTGTTTGCTGTTGCCAACAGCAGCGATGGTGATCTGCGGCCCGGCCTGCCCTGGCAAATGATTGAAGTGCATGACCCGGTGCGTTTAATGGTGATTGTTGAACACAGGCCCGATATCGTTTTGAAAGCCATTCAATCTTCACCCGAAGTATTTGAATGGTATAATAATGAGTGGGTGCATATTATAGCCCTGCATCCGCAAGAGCACCAGTTTTATTATTTTAAAAATGGCGTGTTTGAAAAATATGAACCTATCACCCGTAGCGCTGAAATAAAAACCATTCATAACATGGAACAATTTATTGAAGGTGCAAGGGAAATGGAAACAAACAGCATTGTACATGCAACTGAAGAAAACCTGCCGGTGTATTTGCTGGATTAACGAAAGGGATTGCAATTAAATGAATCAGTAAGAAAAAAATTAAATGAATCAATTACTCGTCCTGTTTATCGCTATTCCATTTCTTGCATTTTTTGTAAGCCTGTTCTGGCAAAACAAAAGTGAAAAAGCCATCGGTAGTATTGTAAGGTTTACGAAAGTTTTTTACATCGTTGTATCTATTTCATTTTTTGTGTGGTGGATACTGAATGGACTTGAACCTGTAAGCTATCAACTGGCAACTTTGTATCAAACCGAACATTTTGTATTTGCAATTGAATTGTATTACGATGAAATAACTGCCGTGTTCAGCATTGTTGGTGCTTTGTTGTTTTTCTTAGTGGCAACTTTCAGTAAATATTATATGCACCGGGACCAGGGCTACAAACGTTTCTTTAATACGATCCTCTTATTTGCAGCAGGGTATAACTTTATTATTTTAGCCGGCAATTTTGAAACGCTGTTTATTGGCTGGGAAATAAAAGGTGTTTGTTCTTTTTTATTGATTGCCTTTTACCGTAACCGTTATTTACCGGTTAAAAATGCATTCAAAGCAATTTCTTATTACCGCATGAGTGATGTGGGTTTGATGCTTTGTATGTGGATGATGCATCATCTTACGCAGCAGAATATCAGTTTTTCAGAATTGGGCGATGCAAAAAATCTGGCTCTTCAAACCGGCAATATGGCGATGGCTGTCTTTATTGTTTGTATGATGATACTGCCCGCTGCTATTAAATCAGCACAGTTTCCTTTTACATCCTGGTTACCACGGGCAATGGAAGGTCCTACTTCTTCGTCTGCCATTTTTTATGGTTCATTGAGTGTGCATATTGGTGTTTTTTTATTGTTGCGTACACATCCTTTTTGGGAAGATATGTTATGGGCAAAAATTGTGATCATTGTAATTGGTGCTGCAACAGCCATTGTAGCAACTTTAATAGCAAGGGTGCAACCAACAGTTAAAACACAGATTGCCTATTCATCTGCTGCACAAATAGGATTGATGTTTATTGAAGTGGCAATAGGCTGGCATTGGCTTGT
>JANMOR010000603.1:0-1829 GCA_031369435.1 Chitinophagaceae bacterium | reverse complement strand
GGGCATGATCAGTACGAAATTGTATTGGAATCAACACATCCCGAAACCATACTTGCACAATTACAGAAACAACCCGTTGATATTTTATTAACCGATGTAATGATGCCCGTTATGACAGGTGTTGAACTGGCCAGGCTGGTGAAGAAAGAATTTCCATTGATCAAGATCATCACATTATCTATGAATGGCGAGGGCAGCCTCGTTAATCAAATGATTGATGAAAGTGATATCAGTGGTTATTTACTCAAAAATATTGGTCAAACAGAATTCCTTACTGCCTTAGATAAAATTGCAGCAGGTGGTATTTATTTCAGTGATGAAGTATTACAGGAAATGCTTAAGGCCAGTGAACGCAGAAAAGAAACCGATGAAGAAGCCAAACTCACCAACCGTGAAGTGGAAATTGTACGGCTCATTGAAAAGGAATACAGCAATAAAAAAATTGCGGAAGAATTATTCCTGAGCGAACGTACTGTTGAAACACACAGGAAAAATATCTTCCGCAAAACAAAAACCAATTCGGTAATCGGACTGATTAAATATGCTTATGAGCGCAAACTTATTTAAACTTACCTGATTGCAATACCAAGCTTGATTAAAAATGCATTGGATGCGCCGGATGAATTAATTCTTTTAATGGCATCGTAATGAATACTTGCCTGGAACATGGAATAATGCACCCCCGCTCCTACATCATATACAAATCTTGTCTCCCTGGCAACCAACTCTCCATCATCAACTAAACCAACACCCAGGTTACCGGTAAGAAAAATATTGTTAACCGGGTACAAACGCAATCCTGCTTTTAATGGAATCATTGTTATGCGGCCATACCCTGCATAAGGAAACAACGCATTGGGGTCGGGAGCATACGATTGAAAACCAATGGTGCCCATTACATATAAATTTTTAGCGACTCCAATACCTCCCATGCCCTCTATTCCAAAAACAGATTTATATCCGTTTCTGAGTTCACCGCTGGGAACACCGGCTATTACATTACCGCCAAATATGGGTTTACCTTTTTGGGCCATTAATATAGCCGGGCAAACAAATAAGATGGCTAAAGTTGAAATTATAAAAAGCTTCTTCATACTCTAATTTTCTTCATATTTGCCAATTTTGTACCAATTCATCGAAACACGTATCTTGTTGTAACTTCTTTAACATTTTATGCTTTCTAAAAAAACACAATATGCTTTCCAGGCGCTTTCTTACCTGGCACAACAGCCTAACAATGAACCGGTGCTGATAGCTGATATTTCAAAGAAGAAAAAAATTCCATTGAAGTTTCTTGAAAATATTCTCCTGCTGTTAAGAAAAGATGGTATCCTTGAAAGCAAGAAAGGAAAAGGTGGCGGTTATTTTTTTAAAATGAAACCATCACAAATTGTTTTGGCAAGGGTTATCCGTTTACTGGATGGACCCATTGCTCCCCTCTCCTGTGTAAGCCTGCATTTTTATGAACGCTGCCGCAACTGCGATGAAACACATTGCGGACTCCATGACATGATGGTGAAAGTGAGAGATGCCAATTTAAAAATCCTTGAAAAGAAAACAGTGGCCGATATTTCCTGATGCTGAAAACTGTTTCTATACATGTTACCGGGAAAGTGCAGGCTGTATGGTACAGAAAATATACACTGGATAAAGCAACAGAATTAAAGATTACAGGTTTTGTAAAAAACCTGCCCGACGATTCTGTTTATATTGTTGCAACAGGAACAGCAGAACAGGTACAGCAATTAGCTGACTGGTGCTGGACCGGATCGCCAAGAAGTAAAGTATTATCTGTTACAGTTGAGGAGATGGAGTTGCAGGAGTTTGAG
>JANMOR010000718.1:0-8006 GCA_031369435.1 Chitinophagaceae bacterium | reverse complement strand
CCAAAGACAAGAAGATTGATATGGAAGTGGGAGATAGTGCACCGTGGTGGGCAGGAGCTATCAGTGCTGCATTTGTGCTTGGTTTGTTTTTGTTATTAAAGAAAATGTCTGCTACAAAAGTTGCACCCGATAGTATTGCTGCAGAAGATAACGATCAACAAAAAGATTATCTTTCTTAGTTACGAAGATCAACCAACAGGTTATGGCATTTAACTTCCAATCATTTCAAACCCGTGCATTGACTGCTGTTTTATTTGCAGTGATCATGCTGGCTGGCTTGTTATGGAACCAGTGGAGTTTTCTTTTGTTGTTCAGTGTTATTCATTTTGGTTGCTGGTTCGAATACCAGAAGCTGGTTGCACTGATTGATCCGGGATATAAAACAATCAACCCTTTTCACAGGTATGGTGTAATGATTGCCGGTTATGGTTTGATGTTGTTCTTTACCAATGACTGGTATATCACCGACACCGTTTCATTGCATTCAATTGGAATGGCCCTGGCATTGATCTGTTTGTTTTTGATTCCCATCAGTGAGTTGTTGTTTTCAAAACATTTTGTTTTTAAAAATATCGCTCATTCATTTTTCGGGTTGATTTATATTTCATTGAGCTGGGCGTTGATGCTTAATATGAGGAGCAGTCTTTTATGGATGGCGAAGGACGGACAACAATCGATCGAACACTTTTTTGTATTGATGGAAGCTGTTACAGCTTATCTTATTCCATTGATCATTGTTTGTTCTATCTGGATCAATGATACGATGGCTTATATAGTTGGTTCGTTGATTGGTAAAACACCGTTGAGTTCCATCTCACCAAAGAAAACATGGGAAGGAACCATTGGTGGAATCATACTTGCTATAGTTGTGGCGGGATTGATTGCATGGAGTCTTGATCTTGAAATGTTTAAAGTTGTAGGCATTGCAACGATTGCTTCCATTGCAGGAACCTTTGGTGATTTATTAGAAAGTAAACTCAAACGACTGGCAGGAGTAAAAGACAGTGGACATTTTATGCCGGGGCATGGTGGATTTTTAGATCGGTTTGATTCTTTATTACTGGCTACACCTTTTGTTTGGTTGTTTTTAAAATTAATTGAATAAGATGCGCTATTACCTATTACTTGTTTTCATGGTTTTTTATTCTTGCAATAACATTGGAAATGAAAATGAACAACAGAAAAACACTGCCGACAGTGTGCTGTCAGCAGTAGAAGAGGTTACAGCAGCTGTAAGTGCTTTGCTTCCGCAGCCCAATTCATTTTTATTAAAGCGGGCCAAAAAATGGCATGATGCTTCAGGTGAAAACTGGCTGGTATTATATGAAACAGGTCCTTATATTGAAAAAGGACAAACCAATGCTTCAGCAAAATTATCAGCCGTACTGTATCAAAAAACCGATAGCGGCTTTATACAAAAATGGATGATGCAGGATTATATTCATGATTGTGAACTCGATCTTACCTGTTCATTTTATGATGATCATTTATCCATTACAGATCTTGACAGCAATGGCATTGCCGAAATTATATTGGTCTATGCACTCAGTTGTAAAGGCGATGTGAGCCCCAATGAAAAAAAACTGATCATGTATGAAGGAAAGAACAAATATGCCATCCGTGGAGAGGAATTGATGATTCTGCAAAAAGACACAATTGGCGGAACCATGCAGGCCGACAGTAGTTTCAGCAAAGCGCCTGCTGTATTTCTTTCCTTTGCCAAAGAACATTGGAAGAAGTTTGGCTTACAGAAATATGAGTAACTGAATCTTTGTACTTTCGCTGCTCAATACAGTTACATGACTATTCACAGAGAAGGATTTAAAAGTATTTCGATTGCAGCAGTTTTATTCATCATTATCAGCCTCCTGGTCTTTAATTTTTTGAGCCCTGTTTCGCTGCTGCTTACCTGGTTTATTTTTGCCGTAACACTTTTTTTACTGTTATTTATTATTTCATTCTTTCGTATTCCTAAACGTACGACGCCATTAAACGAACATGCCATTTACAGTCCCTGCGATGGAAAGGTAGTGGTGATTGAAGAAATTACCGATGTTGAATATTTCAAAGACAAACGTATTCAGCTGAGTGTGTTCATGAGCCCGGCGAATGTGCATGTGAATGTAAACCCCATTGCAGGCGAAGTGAACTATTCACAATACCACAAAGGAAAATATTTAGTAGCCTGGAATCCCAAATCATCTACCGAAAACGAACGACACAGTGTAGTGTTGAGCAATGATCGTATTGTGATCCTTGTTAAACAAATTGCAGGTGCTGTTGCCAAGCGTATCGTCAACTATCTCCAACCCGGACAAAAAGTACAACAGGGTGGTGAATTGGGTTTTATCAAATTCGGATCAAGGGTGGATGTTATTTTACCTGTTGGTACTAAGATCAATGTAAAGTTGAATGAAGTGGTGAAGGGCGGGGTTACTGTGTTGGCGGAATACTGATGGTGATTAAGGCCAGTAGAATTTTACTAACTTTACATAAATGAATTTTCGTGATGAATTACAAAATATCATTTCAGGAACTGGCCAAAGTGCAAAAGGAAATCTTATCCAGGCAGCAGCCTACTACCTTAGCCAAAGCAAAAAATCAGGCAGAGCAGTTAAAGCAGAGAAGCTCACAAAAGATGAAGAAGCAGCGAAACTGATTGATTGGGCTGAAAAGGAAAATCTTTGGTTCAAACATATTGATGAATCCCGTTTTATTGCCAGGGGAGCAGAGCAAAGAGTTTATCTTGATACAGATGTAAGGTTTGTTATTAAACTAAACGATTCTGTTTTCTATTTATCCTGGTGTGATTATTTTCTAAGTTTGCAGATTCATAATTTATTTTTCCCTGGTACTGCTTATGAGTTAGTTAGTTTTTATCTTGAAAAAAACCTGCTGCATGCTGTTGTAAGGCAGCCATATATTGAGATTACTGAACCAACAAATGTAGAGTTGGTGAAAGATTTTTTAACCGAAAATGGGTTTCAGCTAAAAAAGAATAATGACTATTTTAACACAGAACTTAAGCTAATATTAGAAGATCTGCACGACGAGAATGTACTTACTAATAACGGCACATTATTCTTTATTGATACGGTATTTTACCTTTTGCATTAGACTCTTTTTTATCAAGCAGACAACTATTAGAATATCTCTTCCAACTCCTTCAAATGATGAATGACATAAGTTGGTTTTATTCCATTTAACTCAGCGTTAATGTGGTTAACAAATACTGCATCCATCCCTGCATTCATCGCACCTTGAATATCTGCATCCAAATTATCGCCGATCATGATACTTTCTGTCAATGAAGCCTTGGTTACTTTCAATGCGTATTCAAAAATTTCTTTGTTGGGTTTGATGCTGTTACTGGTTTCGCTGGTGATCACTTCTTCAAAATAATGTCCCAGCTGACTGTTATCTAATTTCCGCCATTGTGTTTTTTCAAAACCATTGGTGAGGAGATGAAGCTTGTATCCTTTTTGTTTGAGGTGTTGCAGAATTTCATGTGTATAAGGAAACAGATTTTTCTTGACAGGCAGCAACTCTAAAAAATGTCCGCTCATTTTCCTGGACAGTTCTTCATTGCCGATTTTAAACTCCAGCAAAGTGCGCCACATCCTTTTCCATTTCAGGTCTTCAGCAGATATTAAACCATGATGATACCGATCCCATAAAATAGCATTGTGATGCAGGTAGTGTTTGCAGAACAAATCAAAATCATGAATACCGGCTTCGTTCAGTTGCAGGTCGCTGTACACATCAGCCAATGTTTCCATAGCATTAGCATCAAAATCCCAGAGCGTATGATCAAGATCGAAGAAGAGATGACGGTAAGACATTATGCAAATTACGAAGTACGAAATAAGAAGTACGGATTGAACTGAAAAAAGTTCGTACTTCGTACTTTAAACTTTCAATTTATGAACGTCATTATCACCGGTGCTTCAAGGGGAATAGGCAAAGCCATTGCAGAAGTATTTGCTTCTCATGGCCATACCCTGTACCTGTGTTCAAAAAATGAAGTGGCCTTGTATAAAACAATGGAAGAGTTGCTGAATAAATATCCCGGCGCAAGGATCAAAGCAAAGGCCAGGGACCTGAGTAAGAAAGATGAAGTGGAAAAATTCGGACAATGGTTACTTGACAATGGAATGGCGATTGATGTACTGGTAAACAATGCAGGTAATTATTTACCGGGCAGTGTGCATAATGAAGAAAAAGGAGTACTGGAAGAAATGATTGCCGTGAATTTATACAGTGCTTATCATCTTACACGAATGTTATTACCTGTTATGATGAAACAAAGTATTGCGTCAGGGTCGAGAGGTCATATTTTCAATATGTGCTCCACTGCTTCACTCAGCTCATATAAAAACGGGGGCTCTTACAGCATCAGCAAATTTGCTTTGAACGGGTTCAGCAAAAATTTACGGGAAGAATTAAAATCATGGCATATAAAAGTAACTGCCGTGTTTCCGGGAGCTGTAATGACCGACTCATGGGGTGATTATGATAATTCTACCCACCGCATCATGGAAGCAAATGATATTGCACAAATGGTATTTGCCGCATCACAACTTTCACAGCAGGCATGCGTGGAAGAAATATTGATCAGGCCGCAGTTGGGTGATCTGTAAAAACAAGATTTGCCACGGAAACACGGATGATGTTTTCCGGCCAGGAGAGGAAGTTACTTTTCAATAGTAAGGATTGATAATCGTATTTTGTTGATAAGTATTCCTGCACTCAACTGGTGCGACGCAACAATTGCTTCTGCATGTACAGTTGCTCACCCCATCATTTAACATCAACTTAGAAAGAAAACAATCCACTTGTTTTAAATTTGCCGTTCATGATGAGGATGAGTAAATACTGTGTTGTTTTATTGTTCAGCTTTTTGATGTGTGCAGTTGTTGCAACGGCGCAGGTAAAGCTGACGGTGTTACCAAGCAAAACGGTTGTGCAGCAACATGAAACTTTTCAACTGCAGTTTGTAATAGAAGGAACTACACAGGTTGATGAGTTTACTCCGCCAAGCTTCCGCAACTTTGAATTGTTAAGCGGCATGGATCAATCAACCGGGTGGACATGGGTGAATGGTTCGCTTGCAGAATATACCAGCTATACTGTTTTACTTCGTGCAAAGTTTAAAGGCAAACTGCCCATTGCATCAGCCATTGTAAAAGCAAAAGGTAAAGTACTTACATCGGCACCGCTGGTCATATATGTAACAGATGCAGGAAGCGGAACAACTTTGCCGGTTGAAGAAGAAAAACCCGATTACTATTTATTACCCGGCGAAAATGCCAAAGATAAAATTGCCAAAAATTTATTCATCAAGGCTACCATAGATAAGCATACCTGCTTTGTTGGTGAACCCATACTTGCAACGTTCAAATTATTTACACGGCTCGACAGTGAATCAAAAGTTGTGAAGCGTCCGTCGTTAAACGGATTTTCAGTGATTGATGTGGAAGAACCGGAAGCTGGTATTTTTTCAAAAGAAATGGTGAATGGCAAACTCTTTAATTGTTATCTCATCCGTAAAGTGCAGTTGTTTCCTTTACAGTCGGGGTTGTTAAGTATTGAACCTGTAGAAATTGAAAACATAGTGCGGCTGATCAGGGCAAAAGCAGGAGCCAGCAAAGAAACAGCCAACTGGCTTGATGCGGTGATGGAGAGAATGAAAGATGCAGAGATCAGCAGCGAACACATCATTGAAGAAAAATTATTATTGAAAAGCGACGAACTGAAAATAAACGTTCTGGAGCTTCCTGAAAAAAACAAACCTGAAACATTTAATGGAGCAGTAGGCAACTTTACCATGGAAGCCACTTTGCTGAAGAATGAAATAGCAGCGAACGACAATGCCACACTCCGCATCAGTATCAGAGGAAGAGGAAATATTCCCATGATCACTGCACCATCAATCAACTGGCCCGAAGGAGTTGATTCCTTTGAAGCAAGAATGACAGAAGAGATCAACAAAACAACATCACCCATCAGCGGTACCAAAACATTTGATATTCCTTTTTCGGTTGCAAAAACAGGTTTGATGGAAATACCTCCCATCCGCTTTTCTTATTTTGATGAAAAGACAAAGAGTTATCAAACTCTCACTACACAAACATTGCAACTCAATGTAACAGCTGCAGTAAAACGAAAAGCATCTTTGCAGCAGCCTTCAGTTATAACAGACGCATCACCTACTGAATGGATATGGATTACAGGTGCCGGCGGTTTCCTGTTGCTGGCATGCAGTGTGTTGTTTTTGGTGCAACGGAAAAAAAGATCAAGCAATAAAAATATTGTAACAACCATTGAACAGAAAGCCGAAACAAAAGCAATTAAAACTGTTGCTGAATTTTTGCATCCTGCAGTTGCAGTAAAAGAAGGAGTACATCAAAAGCAATTTTATAGTTTGCTGATGGAGGCCGTGCAACAATTCTTAACCGACCGGTTGCAGTTGAATGAGCAGATAGTGAACAATACCATACTTAGCGCTGCATTAAAGCAACATCAATGGAATGATCTTGCAGCACAATTTCAACAGTTCAACAGTGAGTGTGAAATGCTGATCTTTAGCGGAATAGAGCTCAATGATGCAAAAGATCAATTGCTGATAGCTGCTATTGAGTTGATGAAGGAAACAGATCAACGCATTACTTCTTCCTCATCCCGTAATTGATACACCAATCAATTTACCAATTCCAAATGTAACAGCTGCAGCAGCTAATCCAAACAACACCTGTCTGAAACCCGAGTACCAAACATTTTTTCCTGTAAATAATGTAATGGCCGCACCAATTAAAAATAATCCCACCGCACTTCCTGCAACACTAACAATAATTGCAGGTGTGCCAAGCATAAACATAAATGGTATTACAGGAATTACTGCACCAATTGCAAACATAATAAACGAATAGATGGCAGCTTCTGATGCAGAACCTTTCAATTCTTCTGCATCAATACCCAGTTCTTCTTTCACTAAAAAATCATGTGCCTGTATTTTGTTGTTCATGAGTTCTTCGGCCATTTGTATAGCCTTCGTTTCTTCAATTCCTTTGGCCATAAAGATCAATGCAATTTCTTTCTGTTCACCTTCGGGATCTGTTTCCAGTTCATCCATTTCCAGCTGCATCTGGTTTTCATAGAGTTCTTTTGAACTTGTAACAGAGATCCATTCGCCCAGCGACATAGATAAAGCTCCAGCCAGCAATCCTGCCAAACCTGCCAGCAGCACACCTTGCTGACCAGATGTTGCTCCTGCAATACCCATCACGAGACTGAAGTTGGAAACCAGTCCATCGTTTCCTCCCAGTACTGCAGCACGGATAGCGTTACCACCTACTGAACGATGTTTTTTTTCAAACCTTGATAGGCTTTTTCCTGATACCAGTTCTTCTTTTACTAATATCGACCGAAGGATAGTTACATGGTTGCTTTCTGTTCCGGTGATCTGTTCTTTGTTTTTCTTTTTAGTTTGAATCACTGCATTGGCAATGCTTTTTTCTGTATCCATCAACACACCCAGCACATAATCATAGCCAAACAGTTTGCCGATGATGTTTAACGTGTTTGCACGCCAGGAAGGTTTGGGTAATTGATTGGCGCTCATATTTTCTTTTGCAGCAAAGGCTATTGCATGATTGTTTTCTATTTCGCTCATTTTCCTGAACACATTGGCAACAGCCGGGTCATCTTCATGCGCTGCCAGTTTTCCATAAAGAAAAGAAGCATCAATTTCTGTTTGAACGTTTTTTAAATTCATATAGATTGATTCAGGGATTGAATCAGCTAAGCTACTTAACAGATCGCTCAAATTTGCTGATGAAAGTCAGGTGACTTCTTGATTGAATTCTGTTTATTCTTTTACTGCTACTGCAATTTTTGAATCAGCAGTACCATAATACAGGAACCATTTGTTTTTGAAATACACCAACCCTTCTACAAAACAAACTTCATTTACTTCTCCCAGTTTTTCATAGTCCTTATCTGGTTGC
>JANMOR010000579.1:0-3620 GCA_031369435.1 Chitinophagaceae bacterium | reverse complement strand
GAAATTTTTGCATTTGCTTTTGAAGGCAATACGGTTTTAGCTCCTTCACCTGTATATCCACCCCAGATACCATTCACTTCCAGAGTTGGACGGATACCTGTCCGCTCATTGGTTGTAAAACCTTTTTCGCCCCAGAGTGCGGTAACACCTAAATCGGTTTTGAATTCTTCTTCATCAAAAGGGGCAGCTGCCATCAACTTGCGTTCTGCCGGAGTTGCTTCCGCCACATCATCATAAAAACCGGGAATAGTAATATGATTGTTTTCATCATGACAGCTTGCAATCATGGTTGAAAGAACGGTGATAGGATTTGCAACAGCACCACCATATACACCGCTGTGCAGGTCACGGTTGGGGCCGGTTACTTCCACTTCAATATAACTCAGTCCACGTACACCAATATCAATGGAAGGGTTTTCCATGCTGATCATGGCCGTATCGCTGATGAGCACCACATCGGCTTTCAGCAATTCTTTATTTTCTTTTACAAAGGTTGCAAGATTGGGACTTCCTACTTCTTCTTCCCCTTCAATACAAAATTTAATATTGGTGCTGAGCGAATTGGTTTGCACCATTATTTCCAATGCTTTTACATGCATATAGAATTGTCCTTTATCATCGCAGGCGCCACGGGCATAAATCTTCCCGTCTTTGATCATGGGTTCAAAGGGCGGACTGTTCCATAAGTTCAGCGGATCGGCCGGCTGCACATCGTAATGACCATATACCAACACCGTGGGTTTGGTTGGATCAATCATCTTTTCACCATATACAACCGGGTGACCGGCAGTGGGATAAATGTCCACCTTATCTGCACCTGCTTCCAGCAAACGTTGTTTCACTGCTTCGGCACAGGTAACCATATCGGCTTTGTGTTCTTTTTTTGCACTGATGGAGGGGATACGTAACAGATCAAGCAATTCATGAAGGAAACGGTCTTTATTTTTTTCCTGGTAATCTTTCCAAGCCTGCATACTCGTTATTTTGTGATTTGAGAGTTGAATAATAAATCGGGTTACGAAAGTAGGATTTTCAGGGGAGTTAGAGGATACTAAAGTTTTTCAGGGTTGTCAGCTTTTTCAAAGCAGGCAACCATACAGTTTCGGGGTTAAAGTATTGTGAAGAACAAAAAATGTTTATAACAAATGCAACTTCGGATGCTTTCTCTCGTTAATATTGCATCCTTAACAGCCTCTGCAGATTCTACTTCCCGCTTGCTTGCTATTGTGAAGATGTTTTCTGTAGAGGCTGTGCCTATTTTGGCAACTCATGCAGCCGGGTAAGCAATGGTTGCAGGTTCAATTCCTTCCGCAACATACCATTACACACTTCTTCAATTCTTGTTAAAGCAGCACTTGATAACACCCAGTTCATGGGAACCTTATGCCCATCCAGCGGAAGATGTAAAGGAATCAATACGCCATTATATTCTTTGCAAACCCTGAACAACTCTTCGTAACTGTAGTTTGTATGTCCACTTCGTACATTGGTGATGGCACCTAGTATTTCCCTTGATTCATTCAAAAATTCAATACCCCTGTATTCACCGGCACTCTCTTCACTGAAATGAAACTGAATAACAAAAAACTCTGCTTTGTTTTTATACTTTGAATTTTTCTTGATGGCTTCCAATGCTTCGGCAATACCCAATGCACCTTTGTTTTCGTAATATCCACCATCAACATAATGCAACCGCTTTCCTGTTTTCCATTCAATGGCACCTGCCGGTGATACCAATGGAAACCTTGCACTTAAACTGATAGCCGTACTATATGGCAGCTGCACCAAAGATTTTTTTTGCAGATCAATTACTTTCTTAAAGTTCACCGGGTCAATTTGTACATTACTCCAGATGGTTCTGGAACCTGATTCAACTTCTGTAATATTGATGAGCACCACTGCATTGTCTTTTTGTTGTGGGTTACCTGCATGTGTTGAAAAATTGGCAGCGAATAAATTGGCATCATCTTTTAACCCTGTTGCTTCAGCAAAACTATTTTCCCATGTAATTTCCAATGCACGGGCTCTGTCGAAAACAGGTTGCAATCGTGGAATAAAAGCGTTGAGTATTTCAGCAAAAATGAGTTTGCCTGTAGTGGCTGATAAAAAATCTTTATTGTAAAAATTCCTGGTCACTGTTTTATAGTTGGCTGGTAAGGAAGGTGCCTGTGTTAAAGCATTAAAGAAATTTACACCCAACGAACCACCACTTACGCTGCTGTAACAAAACAGGTAATCTTTAAAATTGGGTAATGAATCCTGCAACCTAGCCAGCATCATGGAAGTGAAACAACCGGTACGCAAAGCACCGCCTTCAGCACCAATAAAAATAACAGGAAAGTTGGCCGTAGTATCTAATTGTCTTGCTTCTACCCATTCATCAAAATATGCATGAATGAGTTTTCTGTTTTCAACTCCTACAGGTTTAATTGCAGCAACCGTTGCAGGATGATCATTGTTGAACCATGAAACCAACAGGATAATAATGATGAGCGACAAACGAAAGGGAACTTTTAAATTGAAAGGTAGTGGTTGAACTTTATCGAGTATTGCCAATGCACAATACACAAGGATCCAGCAGGCAAAAGCCATACAGATTAAACCAGCTGCACCAACCAAATCGTAGCCTGCAACAGGTAAAAAACTAAAGAAAAGAATAAGAGATATTGCCGGAATTAAAAAGACAAAGTAAAAACGATGCATGAGTGGTTTCATAAATGCAATGCCACCTACTTCTACTTCTACTTGTTTTCTTACTCCATCCACTTCAACTGTTCTGGGTATCTTCCTTACTTTGGTAATGCTGTATAGTTTGGTAAACAAATATTTTTGCAATCGATTCAATGGTAATTGATATAAGGTTTTTTTCAGTTTGCCGAAATAAATCAGGTATAATAAGAATACCAATACAAGTAAAAAGAAAAGGATGATTGAAAAAAACAGAAGCGGATCTTTGTAATCATAAGCATCTATCGACCGGCCTTTATTTAATCGCCGGTATGCCGCAATAAATCCCCAGGTAACAAAAAATACAGGAGCAAAGAGAAAAAATTTAGACAGGTGTTTCTGAAACAACTTCCTGAAACGGACCCTTCTTATTTTTAATTCATGCGTGGTAAGATCAGAAAAGTAAATGATCATGCGGCTGCCGAATTCGGATGCTGCACTTAAAAAAAATAAAGCTACCCAAAACCAACCCAGGCTTTTCCATTCACTTTTAAAATCAATAATGAAAGTAAGCAGCATATCCTGCCCTTGTGGCGCACCAACAAATGCAAATGCAACCAGCAACTGAAACAGCATGATCACCCATAATGGCCTGATGACTGTTCCAAAATCACTTATCCGCTCAGTAATAAAGCCGAAGTTGCGTTTAAACCAATTTTTGAAGCGCTTCATGATGGATGGTTTTTAAAGGATGAATCAGATGTTAATAGTAACAGCAACCGGACAATGATCCGACGCTTCCTGTTGATCGGTTACATCCGGGAAACGGGGTCCGGTATACTTTGTAGCTTTTATTGATATTCCTTTTCTTACAATCACCGGTACTGCCACCGGGTTATCGATTGCCAATTTTTTGGACAGAAAAATATAATCGATCTGTTTATACCGTTCGT
>JANMOR010000570.1:0-1931 GCA_031369435.1 Chitinophagaceae bacterium | reverse complement strand
GCGGCTTCTTGCCGCGTAAGAATCTTGTTTTGATTTAATCCCGTTGCTTTCCATACGATGAAGAATCTTAATCAAAGGTTTATCTAATTTTTCATAAATATCATCGGATTGAGTTTGTTCACTGAGGGGCTTAATCATATTGTTCAATTGAAGTAAGATCTTGTACAGATCCATCGTTTCAATGTCTTTTAATTTGAATTCGTGTGCAAATTGTTCTTCTAATGTCAACAGTTTAATATCTTTTGCAAGCTCCCTTGCCAGTTGCCATATTTCTAAATCTTCAAATCTTTTAATAGTTGCCATAGACAGTTTGCTGTTTACAGTTTCCGGTTTACCGTTGTTTGGCTCTTTTCTGGTTGGTGTTTTCAACCCTGTTTTTCAAAGTTGTTTCTTTGTGTTCTGTTATATTGAAACATAAGAACACCTTTAAATCTTCAAATCTTTTTATGGTTGCCATACAAAAACCTTTTCAATTCAAATGCAACTGTAAACTGTAAACAGAAAACCGTTTAACTCGCCAGAATTTTTACAATCTTCATCCACTCTTCACTGATTCTTTGTTTCTTTTTTATAGCATCGTTCAATGGGATATAGCTCATGCGGTTGTTGATAATACCCACAAATACATTGAATTTTCCTTCAATTAAACACTCTACGGCAGTATAGCCCATCCTGCTTGCAATAAGCCTGTCGAAGCAGCTTGGTGAACCACCTCTTTGTATATGACCAAGGATACATACCCTTGCTTCTGTTTGAGGCAGCCTTTTTTTAATTGCTTTTGCAACTTCATTGGCGCCACCAAATTCATCTCCTTCAGCTACTACAATCAGGTTTACTAATTTTTTCCTTCTTTCTTTTTCGGCCAACTGGTTCACTATCTCATCAATATCTGTTTTCCGTTCAGGAATTAAAATGTTTTCAGCACCAGTGGCAATACCGCTGTGCAAAGCAATATAACCTGCATCACGGCCCATTACTTCAATTACAAATAAACGGTCGTGTGCATCCATTGTATCCCTGATTTTATCAATGGCTTCCACGGCAGTATTTACTGCAGTATCAAAACCGATTGTAAAGTCAGTACCTGCAATATCTTTATCAATGGTACCCGGCAAACCGATACAGGGAATATCATATTCATTACTGAATATTTGCGCCCCACGAAAACTGCCATCGCCACCAATAATTACCAGCCCGTCAATACCGTGGGTTTTTAAATTATCATAAGCTTTTTTTCTGCCTTCGGGAGTAAAAAATTCTTTGCAACGGGAGGTTTTTAAAATGGTTCCACCCCTTTGAATGATGTTGGCCACACTGCGGCTCTCCATTTTAAAAATATCATTTTCCACCATGCCGGTATACCCACGCATGATGCCAAAAACATCCAGCCCGTGGTAAAGGCTGGTACGGACAACGGCCCTTACACAGGCATTCATGCCCGGTGCATCGCCGCCCGAAGTGAGTACGCCAATCTTTGTTACCTTTTTTTTCATGTCTTAGTTATATAAAGAAAATGGCCAAACGTTAAATAATGTTCAGCTTTTGGTTTTATTTTCAATCAGTTTTATAAAAAAATAAACTAAATGTCAAAAATACGCATTTATAATGAATCGAAATTGCAGTTTCGCTTATATGGCGAAAAATAAAATTCATTCTGTACCATGTGTAAACTTGTTCCACATTATTGAAAACACTTCTTCTTTCAACTTTTTTACATTAGCACCAGCCGAAGAAACGGGCGGTAAAAAAATCTTTACACCGGGAAGTTTTGAGTATAGTGCCTCCTCTTTGTATAATATTAGCAACACTGCGGCTTTCCATTTTAAAAATATCATTTTCTACCATGCCTGTGTACCCACGCATGATGCCAAACACTTCCAACCCATGGTAAAGCGCTGTACGTACTACTGCCCTCACACAGGCGTTCATGC
>JANMOR010000475.1:0-2528 GCA_031369435.1 Chitinophagaceae bacterium | reverse complement strand
ATTTTACGTGAATAATTTAACTGAATATCAGATTTGTCATTCAATTTATAAGTAAGAAATAAACTAGGGAACAAACTAAAAGGATACTCATTTTTAAATTTCTCCCCGGTGCTTTTTAGTGTGCCTGTGTAACTTGAGCTTTCTACACGTAAACCCAATTGGTAAGTAAAGTCTTTTATTTTGGCTACACCCATCATTACTTTTGTGGCAATATTTAGGTAAGGTATCTGGTATGCCTTGGCAATAAAAGGAGTCGTTCTCGATGCTCTTGGATTGGCTTCAATCACAAACACTTTACCATCTTTAATGGCAAACTGGATGTTGATGAGACCAAGAATATTTAACGACTGTGCAATTCGTTTTGCATAATCTTTCATGGTAGTAACCACTAATGGTGTTAAGTTGAATTCAGGTAACACGGCATGGCTGTCACCACTGTGAATACCTGCAGGTTCAATATGTTCCATTACACCCATCACATGAAAATTCTCACCATCATAAATGGCATCGATCTCCGCTTCCTGGCAGCGATCAAGAAAATGATCAATTAAAATTTTATTACCGGGCAAATGTTTGATCAAACTCAACACGCCTTTTTCCAGTTCTTCATCATTCAACACAATCCGCATCCGCTGTCCACCCAATACATAACTGGGGCGAATCAATACGGGATAACCTACTTCTTTTGCCACTTCAATGGCATCATCAGTATTATAAGCCGTGCCGTAATTCGGATAAGGAATACCCAGATCTTTCAGCATATCACTGAAACGACCACGGTCTTCGGCAATATCCATGTTATCGAAAGAGGTACCGATGATGCGGATTCCTTTTTCATGCAAACGCTTTGACAGTTTCAAAGCTGTTTGTCCGCCCAACTGAACGATGACGCCGTAGGGTTGTTCCAGTTCAATGATTTCCCAGAGGTGCTCCCAGTAAACGGGTTCGAAATAGAGTTTATCAGCCATGTCGAAATCAGTACTCACTGTTTCGGGATTACAGTTCACCATAATCGCCTCAAAGCCGCATTCTTTAATTGCCAGCAGGCCGTGTACACAGCAATAATCGAACTCAATACCCTGACCAATACGGTTGGGGCCACTGCCGAGAACAATAATTTTTTTGCGTTGAGATGGAATGGATTCGTTGTGAAGGATCGTATTTGCCATTGCGGTGCAAAGGTAGGGGTGCAGGCAAAATTTTGAGCGTTTTTTTTGCGCAATATTTGAAGCAATTTATTTAACTAACATCCATTTGTAACGGACATTGTTTTCGCCTGTCAAGTCATGAGACATCCCCCCAAAAATCAGCATCTAAATTATTAAGAGACCTCTCCCTGCGGTCGAGGTGACGACTCCCGTTTTTCTAAAACGGTTGAACCAGGTCAGCTTTTGAGTAAACATGATTCCGGGTAACAAATAAAGAATTTTTTCCTTTGGCTGATTTCACAAAACTGCTTTTCCCCAGCAAGCGCATGAGTAGTGCAATAGGTGTGAGAATCAGAAAAAAGATAATGCTGAGAAGAATGCGGCTGTTGGTGAATCCCAACACTTTGGCAATCATCATCCATATAAGGTGAATATAGGTTCCAATACTGCCGACGAGAAAACCAATCATCACCATACCAATTGGAACCAGCATCCATTCTTTCCTGAAAAAGAAGTACAGGATGCCAAAGCCAATGGCGATGACAATGAGGGAGCTATGTTTTTTTTGCCACTTCATTTAAAACAAGGAATAAATAAATGGAGCCACTGCACTGCTGCCACCAAAGATCAATAAAACACCAAGCAGTAACATCACAATGATGATGGGGGCCAGCCACCATTTCTTCCGCACTTTTAAAAAGGCCCACATATCTTTTAAAAATTCAAGCATAGTTAGGGTTGATGTATTGTATCTGTTTGCAAATATAGGTAAAGATACTCAGCAGCCAGTTGATTAGCAGCTTCATTCCAATGCGGGTCACAGGATAAAAAATAGCTTTGTTCCGGTGCTGAGGCAAAAACAGGTAAGAGATCAATAAATTCAACGCCCATTTTTTTGCATAATTTTTCTAATGCAGGCGCAAGCTTGTTTTGTTTGTCTGATTTATAGCGTTTGATTTCTGAGTTAACAGGAATTGTAAACAAGACAATCCGTTTACCTGGTGCCGCCTGTTTGATCTGTGTAAGAATAAATGAAAAACGTTCAAGATCCTGCTCTGTATAATTTACAAAACCGGAATAATTGTTTTTATACAGGATATCTGCTTTGCGTTTGTGTCTGAAATAATTCACAACATGAAACCAATAGGTATTGGCTCTTAAAAAACGGGCAACAGTACCAATAACACTATTATGCTTTTTAAAATAACCTTCTTTATTAAACGTAGCCTGTTGAAATGAACTATCGGAAAATTGCAGAACATAATCGTTTTCCCGTTTTATAAAAAAGGGTCTGTACCGCACCATCCCATCATATAAACCACGACGGGCTTCCAGGTCATTATCATAAAAATCATTGATCGGCAGAAGGCTTAATAAAAT
>JANMOR010000468.1:0-11045 GCA_031369435.1 Chitinophagaceae bacterium | reverse complement strand
TTTTCAAATATTACTTTAATTAAAACTTACCTGGGTGAATATTCAGGAGATGAAAAAGTAAGTATGGAAAAAAGCGGCTGGAACACAACACTTATTCCGGATGCAGCAGGTGAAAAACAAATTTCATTTAAAACATTAGATGAAGTGATTACATCCAACGGACTTGCTGAAAAAGAACTTAAGTTGTTGAAAGTGGATGTAGAAGGGTTTGATACGATTGTTTTGAGAGGAGCGACGGGTATTATTCAGCAACACAAACCGGTTTTATTTTTCGAATACAACCGGGCTAATATGATTGCTATTAAAGAAGATGGTCTGTCAACCATTTTTTCTTTCCTCAACTATGGCTACCATAAAATTGCTTTTTTTGATCACAAAGGAACATTGATGCTGGCTACTGATTTACAAAATGTAGAGGTTGTTACGTACATGCACGAATATGTTTCAGCAAAAAACAATCTTGCAGGATACTATGATATCTGCATCTTTCATGAAACCGATGCTTCCGTTGCTGAGGAGTTTCTGAAACTTGAAAAACAGTTTATGTAAGTTAGTTCGATAGTTGCTTCACAATTTTTTCAAACTGTGGCTGATAACAAAAATCATATGCATCTGCGCCTTCAGGAATTACATTCGGGCATTCGAAACAAACTTCCAGTACACGTTTAACTTTTAATGCTTCTGCCAATGCAAAAGGAAAGGATTGGTTGCCGATAAAAAATTTACAACCGGCAATGACTTGGGCCAGCTCCAGGAAGTTAGTGACCCCTTTGTATTTTAAAGCAGGAAGGGTTTGTTTCAAATCTTCATATTCATCTTTCAATCCTACAAACGTTAAGTTGGGGTAAGCCTTCAGAAAATCATAACTGATACCCGGCGCCCTGTAACGGAAACTCCTGGCGATCACAATTTCATTGCTGAATGATGCATCAGGTGTAACAGTTAACCATGGTTTACTCAGGTCGGCTGTAATGCCATACATGTGAAAGTACCAGCGGCAGATATGATTGGTATTATAATCGAACGGAAACTTCCTGAATTCATCCAGGTCATAATCAATCTTTTGATAAGTTAAAATATCACAGCTTGCAAAACCGGGCTGTGAAAGTAATAAGGGAGCCAGCATTTCTACACTTTTCTCTGTCAGGATCTTTTCCTTATTGGCATGCTGCATGCTTTTTTTGTACAATGATTTCTGGTTGATCTGCAGATGTAAATGAATTTTCTTTTCACCGGCCAATGTTTTCATGGCGGGGATGGCGTAAATGATATCTCCCACCAGGCCGAAATGTTTAAAATGCACAGCTCCAGTTTCTGTTGCAGGATAGAGGTTGGGCTGACTCACCGTTGAAAGTGCTTTTGTAAAGAGCTTTCGTTTTGCCTCTTCTTTGAACAATGCAATATTGAGCCGCTGAAAAATATTCATAAACCGATTCGAATAATAGTAATGATGACTGGCTCAAAAATAGAAGATTTTATGTTAGCACTGCATTCTCTCACTGATGAGTTGGGATCATGATGTGCTTTATAATGTGTCAATGCGTTTCGGAATCATCCGAAACTGAACTTTTAAACTAAATTTGGTTACTTTGCCGCCATTAATTAATGGGTTGGCATTATTCCAGCTTTCTTTCAGGTTATGATTAAAAAAATCAATTTACTGCTCTATTACCTGTTCCGTTACCCGGTGTACAAAATGCTGTTTGGTAAAATCGGTCCATCGAGCCGTTTGATCTATCCAACTATTGATGGTTATTCCAATATTTATATCGGTTCAAAAGTATATATCAATGACAGAGCCTGGCTTGCGTGCTTGCCCATTACCGGCGATCGTAATTGCAAACTGATCATTGGTGATGGAACTTATATTGGCAGGTTCAGTCATATCTATGCTGTTTCTAAAATTGAAATAGGAAAAAAAGTATTGATTGCCGACAAAGTCTATTTAAGCGATAACCTGCATGGATATAAAAATATTGAACTGCCAATCATCGATCAGCCTATTGAACAAACAAACCCGGTTATCATAGACGATGGTGCATGGTTAGGCGAAAATGTTTGTGTGATTGGCGCAAGGGTAGGGAAGAACAGTGTGATAGGCAGCAACTCCGTTGTAACAAAAGATATTCCTGATTATTGCGTTGCAGTGGGTTCGCCGGCAATCATCATCAAACGTTATAATTTTGAAACAAAGCAATGGTGCAAAACAAACCCGGACGGACAATTTATTTAAATGAACAGCAAGAGCAAACATAAAATATTAATTACAGGCGGCGCAGGATTTATCGGTACTAATCTTGCTTTGTATTTGATAGAGCATGGTTACGAAGTAACGGTGCTTGATAATTTATCGGAACAGATACACGGCACAAATCCTGAAACATCTTCCCCATTGTATCAATCCATCCAGGATAAGGTTCATTTTATAAAAGGTTCTGTTACTTCAGTTGATGACTGGACAAAAGCAATCGGCGATAATGAAATCATTGTACACCTGGCTGCTGAAACCGGCACCGGGCAATCGATGTACCAGATCAGCAGATATGTTGATACCAATATCGGTGGTACTGCCATGATGCTTGACATACTTGCTAACAATAAAACCTCCGTTAAAAAAGTAGTTGTTGCTTCTTCAAGAGCTATATATGGTGAAGGAAAATATTTGTCTGAAGAACTGGGTGTTGTTTATCCTGCGCACAGATCTGCAGAACAAATGGATGCAGGAAATTTTGAAGTCACTTATCCGGGTGCATCAACATCTTTGCAAGTAGCAGCAACAGATGAAGAATCGAAAATACATCCATCATCAGTGTATGGTATTACCAAGTATAACCAGGAACAGATGATCATGACGGTTTGTTCATCGTTAGGTATAGCACCTGTCGCATTCCGTTATCAAAATGTTTATGGGCCGGGGCAATCGCTGAGCAATCCATATACAGGAATTCTTTCCATTTTTTCTACACTGATCCTCAACAACAAACCCCTCCATATTTTTGAAGATGGAAAAGAAAGCCGTGACTTTGTTTATATTGATGATGTGGTTGCTGCCACTTTTCTTGGTATTGAAAAAGAGGAAGCCAACGGGCAGGTGTTCAATGTGGGAACAGGTGTGGCCATAACCGTTGCAGAAGTTGCGAAGTTATTGGTTGAATTATACCGTGCAGAGGTTCCTGTTCAAATAACAGGTAATTACAGGTTGGGCGACATCCGCCATAATTTTGCTGATATCAAAAAAATTGAAAACTTACTTTCTTTTCAACCAGCAGTTGAATTTAAAACAGGATTGAAAAAATTTATTGATTGGGTACATGCACAGCAAATCCCCACCAGTACATACGACGAATCCATTAACGAAATGAAAGAAAAAGGTTTATTGAAATAAATTTTATGGCTACAATTGGTTTAGTAACCGTTTTATATAAGAGCGATGAGGTGCTGGATGATTTTTTTAAAAGTATTGCACGTCAAACACATAAAGACTATATCCTTTACCTCGTTGATAATTCTGTAAACAGTCATTCAGATAAAATCATTGATCAATGTCTTGCTGAACATATAATTACAACCTGCCGGCATATAAGAAATACAGACAATGTTGGCGTGGCCGAAGGAAATAATATCGGCATTACGCAAGCCCTTGCTGATGGATGCTCCCATATTTTGTTGCTCAACAATGATATTGAAATGGAACAGGATTTTGTGTTCAGCAATATGCTTTCGCTTTGTTTGATTGAAGGAGAAAGCATTGTTGTTCCTAAGATTTATTATTACAACGACCGGAAGATATGGATGGCAGGTGGCTATATGAACAAGTGGAGGGCTTTGGGTATTCATTACGGATTTAATCAGCCCGATGACCCAAAATATAATTTGGGGAAATACATTACATATGCACCTACCTGCTTTATGCTTGTTGAAAGAAGTGTGTTTGAAAAAGTGGGGATGATGGATGAAAAGTATTTTGCTTACTACGATGATACCGATTTTATATACAGGTGTATTCAAAGCGGTTTCAGAATGTTTTACGAACCATCGCTTGAAGTTCTTCATAAGGTATCTTCATCAACCGGAACGGATTCTACATTTTATATTTATTACTCCAACCGCAACAAGCTGTATTTTATCCGCAAAAACTTTACAGGGTTTTTAAAATACTTTGCCATTGGTTATACATTTTTTACACGCATCTTTTATTATCTACGATTTAATAAAGTGGGAAGAAAAAAACTTGTGCAGGGGTTGAGAGATGGGTTGAGTTATCCTGTTGCAAAGTAAATATCATTTCACTAACAGTGGTGGGTGGGGACACCGACCACGGCGTGCTGCCGCCGTTGGTGTCCCCACCAACTGCATAAATATTTTTATAGAACCGGATCACAAAGTTTTTATACTAAGAGCACGACGAACTATCCGTCGTCTGACATTAGGAATGTCCTGACGACTACCACTCAAAAACTCGGAGGCTGATGTCAGGACGTCGGCAGACGTCAGACATCTTGCAAATATTTTGTTTCACAAAGGACACAAAGAAATTTTCGTGGGCTTAGTTACCAAGTGTAACGATCAAGACAGGGTTGGCAAAATGTTCCTGATAATATTTCCCCAGTAATACGTTTCATAATATACTTCAGGTGTGGGTGATGCTGTATCGCTGAGTTCAACAATTGCTTTTACAAAATTGCTCCAGTCATTATCGGCAACTGTTACCAGTTTATCTCCACATACAGATTTATCTATTCCTGCAGCACCGCTAACTGTTGAAATAACGGTTGTGCCCAATGCAATCGCTTCAATCATTTTTGTTTTTACGCCTCCGCCACTTTGTACAGGGTTGAGAAACAGATCGGCTGCTTTAAAATACAGATCAATATCCTCTACAAAGCCGGCATAAAACAGGTGATGTTTATTCCATGCTTTCAGTTCGTTCAGATCTGCAGGTAAACGTTTTCCTGTTATTAGGATGTTATACTTCAGTGTTGATTGCAGAAGCAGCGGATTGATTTGCTCAATGATCATATTCAATGCATCCAGGTTGGGTTTGTAATCAAGCAAACCATTAAAGAATAAAAGTTGATGAGTTGGATCAAAACCATGTTTGCTGCAAACCAGTGCTTTGCTTTCTATTTTATCAGCAGGATTTTCTTTTTGATTGATACCGTAAGGTACAAGGATACATTTCTGTGAAGCCATACCCATTTTTTCAATCATCCATTTTCTGTCTTCTTCTGAAATGCAGAAAACAGTATCAGCTTTTTTTAACACCCATTGCTCATAAAATTTTAAGATGGGCCACCAGCTTTTACCAACAGTGCGGAAGCGTTCGTATTCGATATTATGTGTATGAACAATCAGTTTGATATTACAGGCCTTCTTCAGCATCCATCCTAACCAACCTAAATAAGGATGCTCAATAATAACTGTTGTGATCTTTTGTTCGTTGATCAGTTTTTTCAATCTTAAAAACGAACTGAGGTCTGCGTAACGCAGTTTGCTTTTACTAAGCAGCGAATGAAAAGTATAATTCTTAACGAATGTTGAATCATTATCTGTTGTTCCTCCAACATGCAAATTGCATTGCTCACCGAGGTGTTGATTAAAGTGTGCAATGAGTTTTTGTCCACCCGAAAAATAAGGAAGATAGGGGTAGGAGACAATATTCAAAACATTCTTCATCATCAAACCTGCCTGCTTTTTTTCCAGGCCATGAACAATCCGCCAAATACAATCAAATAAGCGAGCAGTGATGCAATGAATGCAATGGTATCTCCTGTCTTATACGATTGCGGTTCAAACCTGAATTCAATTTTGTGTGTACCTGCAGGAATGGTCAGTCCACGCAGTGCATAGTTTGTTTTTACTATCTCTGCCTTCTTACCATCAATGAACGCATTCCATCCTTTGCTGTAATACACTTCACTGAACACGGCAAACTGGTTGCTGTTTGCTCTTGATTCATAGTTGATGATGTCGTTCTTATTTTCAATCAAATGAATGCCTGCAGCTGAATCATATACCGGTTCATTGCTGATAAAGGTTTTGAATTTTGTTTGCACAACTGCAGTGTCACGAAGATCAGTACTGTCCAATGCTTTCATTTCTTCTTTTCCATCGGCTACATATTTAATTCCTTTCACCAGCCAGGCTGGCCCAAATGCACCGGGATTCATTTGTGCAACAGGAGCTCCTGTTTGCGGATTCTGCATAATAAAATATTTGGTGTTGAGCATATTCAATACCTGCATATTGTTTTTAGCAATCTGGTTTTCGATAAGGTCCTGGTAAATCTGCAGCTTAGCAGGGTGATATCCACCGATAGAATTATGATGATAAGAAGTAACGGATTCATTTACAAAATCGGAAGTGGTATTAAACACACGGTAATAACCTTTATCCTGTTTAATCATTTTGTCTGCATCTGTCATTGCAAATGCATTATCAAAATCAGTGGGATCAACAAAATTATTTTCATTGAGATAGCGCTTGCCAACTGATAACAGATCAATGGAGCTCAGCAGCATTAAAATAAGCATCAATGGAATGGCCTGTAATTTTTTATTCGCTGCAAGCCATAAAACCAATAACACTAATGCGAAGAAAACAAAGGTTCTTAAAAGATCGCCTGCAAACAATCCTTTTCTGTCGGCCTGTATAGCGGTAATAAAACCTTTGCCAAATGTTTCAGCCTGTTGTTGCATATCGGCTGTGGGTTGTTGCCCTTGCGCTACCTGTTGCAACATAGCGCTACTCATGTTTTCCTTTACTGATTTATCGTTGGGCGAAACATAATCAAAACTGAAATACAGCATTCCCAATATAGCAATGAGCACAGCAGCAGCAATAGCTGTTTGTTTAAATGCTTTTTTAACAGCTTCTGTACTTACAGTTCCATTCAGCAAATTATTGGCAGCAATAGAAGCCAGTATCACAAAACATATTTGCGGCATTACTAAACCCATGGAAGGGGCACGGAATTTTTTATACAAAGGCATATAATCAAACAGGAAGTAATTGATGCTTTCTAAGTTGTTTCCCCAGGCAAGAATGATTCCAAACATACCGGCGCCAAACAAGCTCCATTTCATCCAGCCTTTTTCAAGGAACATGGCGAATACAAAGAGCAACATGATGACAGCTCCAAAATAAACAGGACCTGATGTTGGCTGTTGTTTTCCCCAATAAGAAATGCCATTGGCGTATTGCAATGCATTTTCTTCAGGCTGACCAATTTCAATCAATTTATCTGCAAAATTTGAAGTTTTGTATTCAGCACCACCATTGCTTCCACCATAAATGCCGGGAACGATCAATGTAAATGTTTCAGGAATGCCAACGCTGTATTTAAAGGCGTAATCTTTATCTAAACCACCGCTTGTTGTATTCTTATCTTTTGTTTCTTTTAATTCACTTACACCACCACGCATACTTTCTTTTGAATATTCCCATGTAGTAAGTGTTCCAATGGCATTGCTTCCTAAAGCAATAATGCCAATGATGGCGGCAAGGGTAATACTTTTAAATGCTGCTGCCAGTTCTTTCTTTTTGAAACTGTCTATTAAAAAACCAATGGTAATGGCGCCTAAAATAAGCAGTGTATAATAAACGATCTGTAAATGACTGGTGCTTACCTGTAAAACAAATCCTGTTGTTAATGCAGCACTGCCGATCCACCAACGTTTTTTAAACAGCAACAATAAACCTGCAATAACTAATGGAGCATATCCGAGCGCCAGCATTTTTGTATCGTGCCCTGCACCAATGATAATGGGATCATAGGTAGAATATGCATAACCAATAGCACCCATGATACCAATCCATGGATTAATGCCGAGCACCAGTGCCAGTAAATAAAAACATAAGCAGGCAAGAAAAAAGAAATTCGCCGGTTTGGGTAAACCCAGCGTTAAAATATAACTCACATAATGAAACGATACTTTATGAGTTCCTTCCAATGCAATTTGATAAGTGGGCATACCACTGAACATACTGTTGGTCCATTTAGGAAACTGGCCTTGCTTTTCCTTTTGTTCAAACGATTGCTGGGCCATTCCTTTCCATCCCATGTTGTCATGCGCATTCAGCACCTGTCCTTCAAAAGCAGGTTTGCAATAGATTAATGCAATTACTAAGAAAATAACGATAGCAATTGCATGGGGGATGAGCTTTTTAAAATCAAACTTCATAAAGAAATATTTTCTGTTTCAGTGAGGCAAAATAATGGTATTTTGGGGTATTGGCAGCATTTTTAACGCTTATGAAGGGATTTTTGTTTTTCAGTAAGGTTGGGTTTATATTAAACCTCGTATTCTTTGTTTGTGTTTTCTTTTGGTTTTTACCAAAGATGGTTTTGCCACAGGGATTAACTTCTGTGATCATCGTTGCAGGCTGGCCATTATCGCTGGCAGTAAATGCCATTTTATTTATTTGGCTGGTTGTTTATTTATTTCTGAAAAAAGCAAACATTCAGCCACGTTGGATGGTTTTATTCAATACAATTGTTTTTATCTTTCAACTTATTTTTTTCTTTTTATGATCAGCCAAATCATCAAAGACAAACCAACCAGGCTTTACATCATCCTCGGCGGATTTTTTATAGCCAATGCATTGATTGCTGAAATTATTGGGGTAAAAATATTTTCACTGGAAAAGACTTTCGGTTTTTCACCTATGGAAATTCAGTTGTTTGGGAATTTGCTGTCGGTCAATCTTACTGCAGGAGTATTGTTGTGGCCCGTTGTTTTTATCATGACAGATATTATTAATGAATATTATGGTATGAGGGGTGTTCGTTTTCTTTCTTATCTGACGGCGGGATTAATCACATTTGCATTTTTAATTTTTTTGCTGGCCATGAAATTGGTTCCTGCTGATTTTTTTATTACCAGTAAGCAGGGTAGCGGTGTGCCCGATATGGAAAAGGCTTATAACAGTGTACTGGGGCAAGGAGGTTTTATCATCATCGGTTCTTTAACTGCTTTCATTCTTGGTCAGTTGATAGATGTGTTTGTGTTTCATAAGATCAAGAAAGTAACAGGTGAGAAGCGTATCTGGTTAAGGGCAACCGGTTCTACATTGGTATCTCAATTCATCGACAGTTTTGTGGTGTTGTTTATTGCATTTTATATTGGCACCCGTGTTAACCAGCAGGCCAACGACTTTGTGTGGCCCTTCAGTTTGTTCATTGCGGTTGGAATTGTAAATTATATCTACAAGTTTATTGTAGCGATTGTATTAACGCCTGTCATTTATCTAGTTCACAACCGAATTGAAAAGTATCTTGGATTAGAGAAAGCAACAGCTATGAAAAAAGCAGCAATGCTTGATGAATAATTAAAGCATTTGTTTCAGCAACCTGGCTACTTTTTTATCAATCGGCAGTGTTACTGAGTTTTCATCAAAATCATTCCAGTCAATTAAGCGGAATACCTCTGCTTCGCCGTTGGGGTCAGCCACCTGCTCCGGTTCAAAATCAAAAAGCGTTTGTTTGAAGGAAACAGCAATTGGTTCCAGCGGCTTTACAAAATAATAGATCGACATGATTTGATGTGCAGGGTTGAACGCACTCATCTGATAATAATCGGTTGTATAAATATGATCGCCGATCTCTGCTTCCAGGTTCATTTCTTCTTTTATTTCCCGTTTCAAACAATCCCTTGTTCCTTCACCAAATTCTAAACCACCACCGGGAAACTTGGTAATATAAGCGCCACGAATAAACTCATCCGTTACTACAACCTGTTTAGCTTCTGTGATGATGATTCCGTAAACTCTGATATTAAACATAGTGCTGTCAAATAATATTTTCTATTGTTTATTTCCCCCTTCAGGGGATAGGGGCTAAAATAATTTTTTACGCATAAAGTAAATGCCAATCAAAAGCGACAGGCCTAAAGAAAGCAGGATAGGGAAATAAAATGCAAAACTCGAATGTTGCCCCGGGATGGGCACATTCATACCATATATACTTGCAACCAATGTTGGCAGTTGCAGCATAATGGTAATAGAGGTAAGGCGTTTCATTACCTGGCTCTGGTTGTTGCTGATGATACTTGCAAATGCATCAAGTGATGAACTGAGGATATTGGTATAGGTATTCGCCATTTCAAGCGCCTGGCTTGTATCTACAATCATATCCTGTAATATTTCATCCTCTTCATCAGTTAAAGCAAGGAAATGGGTTCGTTGCAACTTCAGCAGCAGGAGCTCGTTACTTCTTAAAGCAGTAACAAAATACACTAAGCTTTTCTGTATCCGCATCAGGTCGAGGAGTTCTTCATTCCTGTTGGCATCATATAACTTTTGTTCAAGCAGGTTTCGTTTATGGTTGATCTCTTTCAAAAACTCCATGAATGCCTGCACTACTTTTTCAAAAATCTTCAGCACCATCAGGTTCTTTTTATCAGGATGCCGGTTTTGAAAGGTATTCAGGAATTTCTTGATGGCACCATTATCAAATGAGTTAACAGTAACAATCTGGTTGTGTGTTAAAATAATGCAGATGGGAATAGTGATATAGAAAGCATCACTATCGTTAAACGAATTATTTTCAGTAGGAGTTTTAATGACAATGAGTTTTACATTGTCTTCTACCTCAAAACGGGAACGTTCATCTATATCTAGTGAATCAGCAAGAAAATCAAAAGGAATTTCCAATGCTTCTGCAACCTCCGAAAATTCTTCCTGTTTTAATGGGGGCACAATATTAACCCATGAACCGGCTTCGGGTTTTTCAATAGCAAGTGTCTTACCGTCTACATTTTTAAAGTATTGCAGCATAGCGGCGCAAAGGTAAAGAGCAGCACTTAATCTGCGGGTGAAAATTCAATGGCTTCATTTTTCCGCACCCTAATGGTTTTATAATGATGCGTATTGTGAAAAAGATTAAAATAAAGCAGTTCCCGTATTGTAATCATACCCAGCACAGGATGAGGAAGCTGATAGTCGTCCATATTTTCATCTTCCCAGTAGTAACGGATCTGGTCAAGATATTTTTTAGCTATCTGTTCAAAACGGGTGATTAATTTTTCTTTGGCAGCTTTTTCCTG
>JANMOR010000442.1:0-3271 GCA_031369435.1 Chitinophagaceae bacterium | reverse complement strand
GTATTGGTATTGTTTTGATTAGTTGGTTTGGTGTTAGTATTATTTGTTTGTGTAGGGTTCGTATTGTTAGGCTTTGTATTGTTGGGTGTTGTATTGTTGGGTGTTGTAACAGGATTGTTATTGGGTTTTGTGTTGGTATTATTGGCAACCGTATTGGTATTTGTTTCGCCATAACTATTTTTTACCCATGCATCATAACCGGGAGGAACTGAATTTTTGCCGGCAAACTTTCCTTCATTCCAATAACCTTCTTCAGGTAAACCATCAAAATGAAACATTTGTCCCTTTCCATGGTGGCGCTGATCTTTCCATTCGCCATCATATCTTTCGCCATTGGTATAATAATAAATGCCCTTGCCATTAAACTTATTATCCTTAAATGTGCCCTGGTAAAAGTCGCCTATATCATAAAAATATTTTCCTGTTCCGTTGCGGTAACCATTTTTAAAATTGCCTTCATAGTAACCATTGTTGTAAACATATTTACCAAAACCATTTTTACAATCACCACTGATACAACCCGCAGCTGTGGCATCTTTCATCAATGAGCTTTTAGGTGTAACCAGGTTATTATCTTCCCAGAATCCAATTTTTTTAACACCGGTATTAGGATCATAATTAATACCCCATCCGTTCCGCTTACTGTCAATAAAATAACCTACATATTTTTCACCGGTAATAAAAAAGTAAGAACCATATCCCGTTAATAAATTCTGGTTGAATTGTCCCACCCAACGTGTACCATCATCCCAGTAATAAGCACCATATCCATCCCGTTTGCTGTTTCTGAAATATCCAAAGTAACGGTCATTGCCGCTGTAATACTTCATGCCATAACCTTCATCACAATCACCATTTAAACATCCTGTTGTACCGATGGTTTTACCATAGTATGAGATCTTCCCGAGGTATTTGCCTTTTTCAAAAATCCCCACCTGTTTGGTTCCATTGCTCAAAGTTTTTTCACCTTCACCATCAAATTCGCCATTCTTAAAATCACCTATATATTTAGTGCCATCATTAAAGGTCAACACTCCAAAACCACTGAATACATCAGCAATATTTTCACCAATATACTTTTCGCCGCTTTTCCAGATATAAATGCCAAAGCCTTCCCGTTTATCGTCGTAAAACTCGCCTTCATAAATATCCCCATTGGCATATTTAAATTTTCCAAAACCCGAGCTGCAGTTGCCGCTTAAACAGGATTGGGCATAAGATTGAGTAAAAAAGGAAATGAATACAATAAGAGTAAGGCCTAAAACTTTCATGGTTTGGGTTATTTGGCTCTAAGTTACTTAGGTTTCCACACTTATTCAATACCGTGAAAGCGGTATTAACATTTGTTAGCTGATTTATTTAAACCAGCTGCAACCTGCCTTATCTTTGCGCCAAATTTAAATAGCATATGCAATTTCAATTTACAGAAGAACAGCTGATGATACAGAAGGCCGCCAGGGATTTTGCTCAAAACGAATGTTTGGCAGGTGTAATTGAACGGGATGAACTCCAGAAATTTCCAAAGGAACAGGTAAGCAAACTGGCTGATCTTGGTTTTATGGGGATGATGGTAGATCCTCAATACGGAGGATCGGGGATGGATACAGTAAGTTATGTGCTGGCAATGGAAGAGATCAGTAAGATTGATGCAAGTGTGAGTGTATGTATGAGTGTAAACAACAGCCTGGTGTGTTATGGTTTGCAGGAATATGGAACAGAAGAACAGAAATTGAAATACTTAACTCCTTTGGCACAGGGAAAGAAAGATGGCGAATTATACATTGGTGCTTTTTTACTCAGTGAGCCGGAAGCAGGCAGTGACGCTACTTCACAAAGAACCACTGCAGAAGATAAAGGTGATCATTATTTGATCAATGGAATTAAAAACTGGATCACCAACGGATCATCTGCATCTGTTTACCTCGTGATTGCACAAACCGATACATCCAAAGGAAGCAAAGGCATCAATGCTTTTATTGTTGAGAAAAGCTGGCCGGGTGTTTCTGTTGGTGCGAAAGAAAATAAACTCGGCATACGTGGTAGTGATACACACAGTATTTCATTCCAGGATGTAAAAGTGCCTAAGGAAAACAGAATTGGCACAGATGGCTTTGGATTTAAGTTTGCCATGAAAACATTGGCAGGCGGACGGATAGGTATTGCATCGCAAGCGCTGGGCATTGCCAGTGGTGCTTATGAACTGTCGTTGAAATATTCTAAAGAACGCAAAGCATTTGGTAAAGAGATCATGCATCACCAGGCTATTCAATTCAAATTGGCTGATATGGCAACACGAATTGAGGCTTCCCGTTTACTTTGTTTAAAAGCAGCCTGGGATAAAGATCAAAAAAAGGATTATACCGTAAGTTCTTCCATGGCCAAAGTTTTTGCAAGCGAAACTGCTATGTGGACAACAGTAGAAGCCGTGCAAATTCATGGTGGATATGGATTTGTAAAAGAATTTCATGTTGAACGTTTGATGCGTGATGCAAAAATTACACAGATCTATGAAGGAACCAGTGAAGTACAACGGATTGTGATTGGAAGAAGTATATTGAAATAAAGCAGCCCCCTCTTGAACTTCGTTCGTTCCCTTTCAGGGAACCCCAAAGGGGGAGGATTGCAATGCACAGCCCTTGCTTTTTAACGGGAGTCATAAAAGGAAAGTGGTTGATACATTGTGATAAAAGATTGTTAGAATGACAAAGTACGAGCTAAGCTCAGAAGGAGAAAGGAGCACATTAAGCTAATGATTTTCTTCATTAGCTTTTATTTTACAGCGTATTTTTAAAAAAGCTATGGCAGTAAATAAAGAAGCATATCAAACTATCAAAACATTCCTTGATTCAAAAGCAATAATGCTTGTTGCAGTTTCTAAAACAAAACCTGTTGAAGATATTCTTGCGCTATATGAATTGGGCCAAAGGGATTTTGGTGAAAACTATGTACAGGAGTTGGTTGATAAACAAGATCAGCTTCCAAAAGACATACGCTGGCATTTCATTGGTCACCTGCAAAGCAACAAAGTAAAATACATAGCACCATTTGTACATTTAATTCATGGTGTTGATAGCTTGAAGCTGCTGAAAGAAATTAATAAAGAAGCTGCAAAACATAACCGTGTCCTTGATGTATTGCTGCAAATTTACATTGCCCAGGAAGAAACAAAGTTTGGATTAGATGAAAGTGAACTGGACGAATTATTAAAGTCAAACGAATTGCACGAATTGAAAAACATAAAGGTTTTTGGCTTCATGGGAATGGCTTCTTT
>JANMOR010000429.1:0-1688 GCA_031369435.1 Chitinophagaceae bacterium | reverse complement strand
CCGGCAATGCTTCTGATTCAATAACAATAACAGCAGCAGAGAATGTCTCTTTAGATAATGGCATTACTTATCCTTATGTTGTTACCTTGTTAAAAGATACTGCGGCAAACAAAACTGATAAAGTGTACAAACTCTTAATTGCAAAGAATAGTGGTATCATTGGTTTTGAAATGTTCCCATCTAAACAGAAATGGATAATTCAATAAGCCACATATGAACTTCCCGGTAGTTATTTCATTAGGTGAAACAAAATTGCCATTGCACGGCATACTTGAATTTGCTGCCTATTTTATTGGGTTCAGGTATTTTTTATTGCTGCGTAGAAAACAGGCTGATACAATCAACACCAATAACAGGATATGGATACTGATTGGCGCCATCTTCGGCTCCATAATTGGCAGCAGGATAATTGGCGGGCTGGAAGATCCAGCACAAATAAAAATGGCTGACAATGTTTTTATGTATTTCTATGTGAACAAAACTGTGCTGGGTGGTTTTTTGTTTGGCGTATGGGGCGTGGAGGGGATGAAAAAAGTTATTGGTGAAAAGCAAAACAGTGGCGACCTGTTTGTTTACCCTTTGATACTGGCATTGATAATTGGCCGCATTGGTTGCTTCAGCATGGGTGTGTATGAAGAAACGTATGGAACAGTAACTAATTTTTTTACAGGTATGAATTTAGGCGATGGCAGGCTGCGCCACCCGGTTAGTTTATATGAAATTGTTTTTCTTTTTATGTTGTGGATCGGATTGATTAAAACCGAAAAGCGTTTCCGGCTGGCAAATGGATTAAAGTTTAAATTCTTTATGATTGCTTATCTTATGTTTCGTTTCCTCCTTGATTTTATAAAGCCGCATTATACATTCAGTATTGATTTATCAACCATACAGGTTACAGCATTAATTGGATTGCTATATTATTCGGTAATTTATTTCAGGAATAAAAAGCTATTTTTAATGAACCCGGCTAACCTTGAACTTTATACATTAAACTTTCTTCATGCCCGAACGCCCCTACACGTACTACGATTTTACACGGAGCATTTGCAGCACCTGCTTAAGAAGAGTGGATGCAAAAATTGTTTTTGAAAACGATAATGTGTTCATGCTGAAAAATTGCCCGGAGCATGGGTTTGAAAAAGTATTGATTGCAAATGATGTAGCTTATTATAAAAACATCCGCAATTACAATAAGCCATCTGAAATGCCGCTGAAGTTTAATACAAAAACACATTACGGCTGTCCCTATGATTGCGGCCTCTGCCAGGATCATGAACAGCACAGTTGCTTAACGGTAATTGAAATTACAGACCGCTGCAATTTGCAATGCCCCACCTGCTATGCTATGAGCAGTCCGCATTATGGCCGCCACCGTACAGTGGAAGAAGTGGAAAGGATGCTGGATATTGTTGTTGCCAACGAAGGCACACCGGATGTGGTACAGATAAGCGGTGGTGAGCCAACCATACATCCTGATTTTTTTGCCATTATGGATATTGCAAAGAAAAAACCAATAAAGCATTTAATGCTGAATACGAATGGCATCCGCATTGCAAAAGATTTTGAATTTGCAAAGCAGTTAACCTCTTATACTCCCGACTTTGAAATTTATTTACAGTTTGATTCTTTTAAACCGGAAGCATTAGAACAGTTAAGAGGAAAAGATTTGACAGATATAAGAATAAAAG
>JANMOR010000417.1:0-6154 GCA_031369435.1 Chitinophagaceae bacterium | reverse complement strand
TGGCCTTTTCTTAAAATGCCCATTTCAAATGCCTCATGGGCCGATGTGGCAACTTTAGCCGTTGCAATAGCGAAAAATTTATTTTTTAACGTTACTGTTTCAGGTTCATCTTCATGTAAATCATCACCGGCTCTTAATGCGAATTCTTTGGTACCACCACCACCGGGAATGAGTCCTACACCCAATTCTACCAATCCTATATACGTTTCAGCAGCAGCACAAACTTTATCACTGTGTAAACTCAATTCGCATGCACCACCTAAGGTTAAACCATGCGGAGCAACCACAACCGGAATGGAAGAATAGCGTGCACGCATCATTGTATTCTGGAACATGCGGATAGCCATATCGAGTTCATCATATTCCTGTTCAATAGCCAGCATAAAGATCATACCCACATTGGCGCCTGCACTAAACTGTGCAGCATCATTGGCGATCACAACACCTTTATATTTCTCTTCTGCTAATGCAATAGATTTTTGAATGCCTTCCAGTACTTCACCACCAATCGTTCCCATTTTTGTATTCCATTCCAGTCCTAATACATCATCACCTAAATGATAGGTTCTGCAGGCTGCATTTTTCCAAACAGTCTGGTTCTCGAAATTCTTCATCACTATAAATGCATCCCCACCAGGAATTACTTTGTACGATTTACTTGCAGGATCGTAACAAACACGTTTGTTATTTTCAACTTTATAAAATGAAGTAGCACCACTTGCAATCATTTCATCAATCCATGCAGCTACTTTATAACCGGCAGTTTTCATTGCATCAACTGTTTTTGCAACACCTAATACATCCCAACTTTCAAATGCACCAATTTCCCAGCCAAAGCCCGCCATCATCGCATCATCAACACGATAAATTTCATCACTGATCTCAGGAATACGATGTGAGATATAAGAGAATAAACTGTAATGAAACTGTTTGTAAAACTCACCTGCTTTATCTGTACTGCTGACAAGCATTTTCAACCTGGTCTTCAAATCATCAATTGGTTTTGCTGCTTCTACACTTGCAAACTTTGGTTTAACACGTGGACCATACTCCATCGTTTGCAGATTGAGTGTGAGAATTTCTTTCTCCCCGCTTGCACCTTTACTCTTCTTAAAGAAACCCTGACCGGTTTTATCACCCAACCAATTGTTCTCAATCATTTTATTTAACCAGGAAGGAATCGCAAAAATTTCTTTTGCTTCATCATTTGGACAATTCTCTGCCACACCTTTTGCTACTTTCACCAATGTATCCAAACCAACTACATCACCGGTTCGGAATGTTGCAGACTTTGGCCGGCCAATGATTGGACCCGTCAATGCATCAATCTCATCAACATTCAACTTCATTTTTTCCATTGCATTCATGATCGCCATCATCCCAAATACACCAACACGGTTGGCAATGAATGCAGGTGTGTCTTTACACAACACAGTTGTCTTACCCAAATAGAGATCACCATAGTTCATTAAGAAATCAACTACCGATTGATCAGTATATTTCGTTGGAATAATTTCAAGCAAACGCAAATAACGTGGAGGATTAAAAAAGTGTGTACCACAGAAATGCTTTTTGAAATCATCGCTTCTTCCTTCTGCCATCATGCTGATAGGAATACCCGAAGTATTGGAAGTGATGAGTGTGCCGGGTTTACGGAATTTTTCTACCTGTTCAAAAATGAGTTGTTTAATATCGAGACGTTCAACTACAACTTCAATCACCCAATCACAAGTAGCAATATCTTTCATGTTATCGGTGAAGTTGCCGGTAGTGATTTTCTTTACTACATCTTTGGTATAAACAGGCGATGGGTTGCTTTTAATAGCAGCAGCCAATGCATCGTTCACTAATTTGTTTCTTTCTGCCGGTTTAGTACTTTCTTCAAAACCTTTCGGCACCATATCCAGTAAGATCGTTTGTAAACCGATTCCTGCAAAATGGCAGGCAATACGTGAACCCATAACTCCACTACCAAGAACGGCTACTTTCTTAATGATTCGTTTCATATTTCAAGCTTTAGGAAAATTAGTTAGCTATGCAACTATTTACATCGAAGATAGGATTTATTGAGATTTGGAAGAAAATCCTGCAAAAAATTTAAGCGGAATAAAAACGGGGATCAGATAATAGATAATCGCTGCAATGTCCAGAAGCCTGCAATGAGTGCGATGGCAATTGAAAGAGGATATACAATGGCTTTCTTATAAAAGGGTTTCTTTTCAAAAAAATAAACAAGGGTTGAGAAGATCAATGCGATGATCGCAATTTGTCCGAGCTCAACACCTGCATTAAATGAAACAATGGAAGTAAAAAACTGGTTGCGGGGCAAACCGATTTCATTCAAAGAACTGGCAAATCCCATTCCATGAATCAAGCCAAATGAAAAAACCAATAAAACCCGCCAAACTTTTAAACCGGAGACTAACAAATTTTCCAATGCAACAAAGCAAATGGATAAAGCAATAATTGGTTCAATTAAATCAGGAGGAGCAGCGATAACATTCTTCATACTCAAGGCCAGTGTTATAGTATGAGCAACTGTAAAAGCAGTTGCCTGCCATATTATAGTTTTGATCTTTGTACTCAACAAACACAAGGCAACAATAAACAGGATATGATCCAATCCATCGGGGATGATATGAGCAAAACCCAACTTAAGATAAAACCATGCAACATCCTGTGTTGGTTTATTCTCCAGTGCATAGTTAATGGTATGTGCAGATGCAGTAATTGAGATCACTGCAAAGATTACAGTGAAACAAATAAAGAGGTTGATCTGGTTTCTTGATTTACTCACTGTTGTACATTAAATCGTCTTCAACAATTGTTCTGCTTCCATTTTTAACTGAATAGAAAAAGACGGATTGTTTTTTAAAGCAATCTGCAATAGTTCTTTTGCTTTTGTCTGTTGGTTATTTTTATGGTAGATCAAAGCAGCACGGCATAATAATTCTGGGTTTTGAGATCTCGTACGCAAAGCCGTTTCAATATATTTTAATGCAACCTTATATTCTCCTTTGTTATAATACACCCAAGCCACTACTTCATTTACATCAATATTTGCCGGGCGGCGGTCATATTCCATCAACGCATGTTCCAATGCTTTATCTGGGTTGTTCACATGCAGATAAGCATAAGCCATTTCACGGTCGGCATAGTGACCGACGGTATCATAAGTTTTTGATTGTTTAAATGCATTTTCCATCATCACAATCACTTGCTGATTGAATGTATTTGCCATTTGTTCTTTTCCTGTTACTGTATAGATAGCAGCCATTGCTTCTTTAAACGAATAATCATTGAGTACAGAATCGGCTGCCTGGTAGTAAGCAATTGCTTTGCTGTAATCTTTTTTTGCAGCAGCAATTCTTCCAAGCCCTGCATTGGCATAAGCATACCCGGGGCGGTTGACAATTGCAATGGTATAATTCATTTCAGCATTTGCAAGATCACCTGTGAGTTCATATAATTTTCCTAATTGAATGCGGCTCCATTCAGTTGTTTCTTCGCTTGGTGCACCGGACTCCACTGCCATTTTCATGGCTTCAATAGCTCCTGCAAAATCGCCATGTATTTCACGCAGGTAAGATATGCGTGAATAAGAACGCAGATCGGGACGAATGGTGATCATCTTTTCTGCTGCAACCAATGCTTCATTGTATTGTCCGAGTTCAACATTAGCATCTACCATCAATCCATATAAAAATGCACTGTAAGGATTGATTGCTTCCGCTTCCTTTACTACAACCAATGCTTCCGCAAAATGATGTTGCGATAAAAAGATCATGGCTTTAAAAGTAAGTGCTTCAAAATTTTTGGGGTCAACCGAAAGTGCTTCATTCACCAGCTTTAATGCTGCATTATCGTAATAGTTATAATTACCGGTTATACGTGCTTCACTCAAATAAACAGATGTTAAGGCCAGCATCGGCTTTACATCACTCCTGTTTTGCTCAATTGTTTTCATCAAACGCTTTGCGTTTAACTGTACATCAGCCCACTCCACTAAATTGGCTAATGCAGTTGTACGTGGAAGCAAAGCATAGATTTTTTTCTTTTCAATTTTCTGATCTGCCTGGTATTTGAAAAAGATAAAACTACTTGTTGCTGCAAAAAAGATTAGAAGAGCTGCGTATATAAATTTCCGGTTCATGATTAAGAAATTGAAGAAGAACAGGTCTGCATTTTACAGCAGACCTGTTCTTATAATATGTAATTAGTTTTTAACAAGATTGATGCTTTGTTTTACATCGCCATTCTTGGTAGCTAAAATAACATATGTGCCATTGGCCAAGCCTTTTGTATTGGCCTGTACGGTGTACACACCAGCTTCATGTTTTTTATCAACCAAAACCTGCAATGCTTTTCCTTGTGCATCATACAACACGATCCTTACCTGTGAAGCAACGTCAACTTTATATCGAACAGTGCTTACATCTTTACTTGGATTAGGATAGGTTGAAATAAATAACTCAGGAGTTGAAACACCCATTGTACTGTTACGTTGAATAAACTCACCGCCTGTTACACCGGTATTTGGACTTCCGGTTTGCCCGTTAGCATCGCATGTACAGTTATGTGTACCTGCCCATGGTGATGCAACATAAGGGAATGAAGTTTTAAACGGAGCATCGTTGGCATTGATCCCTGTTTTGTAAGTTAGTACATCAACGAGATCCTGTGTTACAGGGCTGCCACCATTATAATCATCATACCATAAACCAATGGCTGCAAGTGCAACACCAGCTACGGCTTGTAATTCTATTCTTGTAACATCATCTTCCAGTCTTCTTCCGTTAGGGAAGCCATCCATGTTTGGAATAGTTTGTAAACCGATGGTTGTATTATAAGCAGGATCAGTTAAACCTGATACAGCTGCTGCAACAATACCCAACGGACTGAAAGCAGGACTTGTACGTGAAGTTGGCGGAACGGCCATGTTCAAACGCAGCATATCACCACCATTTGGTAAGAAGTTATTGATAAAAGGTTTTCCTTCTGCCAATGGATTTCCACCTTTACCTGTAGCCAGTTGATAAGGCTTGAGGTTAGGGACACCTGTATGAAAGATAGGCCACAGATCAACTGAACGTGGTGAGTTAGGAGCAGGTAATAATAATGTACCAAAAATGGCATCATCCAAAGCTGTACCTGCAACAGCAGCACTTCCTTTTAAAGAGTATAAACCATTTTGACCATTACCAAAACCGAATGCACCTAATGAATTACGCTGTATACGTAATGGAGTTAGAGCAGGAACAGCAGGACCAAACTTAGTATCATCCATATATAAAGCCAGCTCAGGATTGTAGAAGAAATTTCCAAACAAGTTGAGGTTGGCCAGATCTTCATAAGGAGTGAGCAGGTTCCATAGATCTTTGTATCCAATAGGAATAACAGCTTCATTTGTTAATGGCATACCTAAACGGGAAACCTGAACCCATGGTCCTTGTCCCTGGCCTGATTGAAAACCACCTTGAGGAGGGTTTGGATTTTGTTGATACTCTTTTGCATTTTTCAACACGGTAATTTTCTGACGGCTTGCTGATGCCCAAACACCAATTACATAATTGGGATCGAGAATGTTTGCAGCCATTGATAACGGCTTTTGATCTTTTTGCAAAGTAGCAATGTCAACCTGGATAGCAATGGTTGATACATTTAAACATTTCAAACCATCTCTTGCCATTGAACCGGTAGTACGTGGCGCATCGCCTAAATCAAAAATACCACCTAAGTCAACAAAGAACGGATCATCGGATGTACCACAAAAAACCTTTTCACCCGTTGTTGCAGTTGTAATGGCGTTGTTGATCAGTTGATCGTAGCTTGGTGCATTTAAACCAACTGCTGAACTGATAGAACGTGGGCCAATGTTTGGAGGAGGCACCACACCACTTGCAACTACTGTCTGGAAATTTTTTCCACCATCCATACTTCTTTCCATTTTGTAAGTAGTTTTTAAATTCTGCTTTCCTAAACGGATGTTGAAGAAGGTGGTGGGGTCTTCGTTTACTTTACTGAATGTAAAGCGATACACAATATCATCGCCTGCGGTAGCGGTGTTATTGTCGATGTGAATTTCGTAGCGAATGTTGTCGCCAAACGAATAATAATTCGGACCACCCTGTGGTAACTGACCGGGAACATAGTT
>JANMOR010000409.1:0-6004 GCA_031369435.1 Chitinophagaceae bacterium | reverse complement strand
CCTGTGCCAATGGAACAGATGCCTTACAGATTGCAATGATGGCATTAGATCTGAAACCGGGTGACGAAGTGATCACCGCTTCCTTCACTTACATTGCAACTGTTGAAGTGGTAGCTTTACTTCGGTTGAAACCAGTGTTTGTGGAAGTTGATCCAAAAACATTTTGTATCGATCCGGAAGCGATACGCAAAGCAATTACTCCAAAAACAAAAGCAATCGTTCCTGTTCATTTGTATGGTCATGCGGCCAACATGGATGAGATCATGAAGATTGCTGCTGAACATAATTTGTATGTAATTGAAGACAATGCACAGGCAATTGGTGCTGATTATACTTTCCCCGATGGAACAAAAAAGAAAACCGGTTCCATAGGAACGATTGGTTGTACATCTTTCTTTCCATCAAAGAATTTGGGATGTTATGGTGATGGTGGTGCGATGTTTACCAACGATGATACTTTAGCCGATCAATTGAAAATGGTTGCCAATCACGGACAAAAAGTTCGTTACTATCATGAAGTGGTGGGATGTAATTCAAGATTGGATACTGTGCAGGCAGCAGTATTAAAAATCAAATTGAAAAAACTGGATGAATATATTGCTGCCCGCGGTAAAGCTGCTGATTATTATGATACAGCATTTGCAGGTCATAAAAACATTGCAACACCATATCGTGCACCTTACAGCAATCATGTGTTTCATCAATACACATTAACATTGGATGGTTTTCAAAATGTAGCTGAAGTACGGAATGGATTGAATGCATTTTTGGCTGAGCACAAAATTCCATCGATGATCTATTACCCAGTGCCGGCTCATCGTCAGCAGATGTTTGCAGCGTTTGGTGGTGCCGATTACAATTTGCCGATCACAGATTGGTTAACTGACCGTGTAATTTCTTTACCGATGCATACAGAGTTGGAAGAAGAGCAATTACAATTGATCACAAGTAAAGTATTAGAATATTTAGATAAACAATAAGTAAAATTATAAACAGAAGTAACAGATGAAAATTGCAGTTGTAGGAACGGGATATGTAGGATTGGTAACAGGAACTTGTTTTGCAGAAACAGGGAACCAGGTAACATGTGTTGATATTGATAAAAGTAAAGTTGACAAATTATCGAACGGGCAAATCACTATTTATGAACCCGGTCTTGAAAAAATATTTCTCCGTAATCTCAAAGAAGGCCGTTTGCATTTTACAACCAATCTTGCTGATGGTATAAAAGATGCAACTATTATCTTTCTGGCTTTACCAACACCTCCGGGTGGTGATGGAAGTGCCGATCTGAAATATATTCTGGGGGTGTCAGATGACTTAGGGAAAATTCTCACCGATTATAAAGTGATTGTTGATAAGAGTACAGTACCAGTTGGCACTGCCGATAAAGTACATGCAGCAATTGCTAAAAATTATAAAGGCGCTTTTGCAGTGGTGAGTAATCCTGAATTTTTGCGTGAAGGTGTAGCGGTTGATGATTTTATGAAACCTGATCGTGTTGTTGTAGGAACAAGTGATGAACGTGCAAAAAAGATCATGACAGAATTATATGCTCCGTTTGTACGCAGCGGTAATCCTGTTATTTTTATGGATGAAAAAAGTGCCGAACTAACCAAGTATGCTGCTAATTCATTTTTAGCTGTAAAGATTTCTTTCATGAATGAAGTTGCAAGATTATGCGAACTGGTAGGTGCTGATGTGGATATGGTGCGTAAAGGAATTGGTAGCGATGAACGTATTGGTAAACGCTTTTTATTCCCTGGTATTGGTTATGGCGGAAGTTGTTTCCCGAAAGATGTACAGGCTTTGGTAAAATCATCCAGCGAAGTGAATTATGATTTTGAAATATTAAATGCAGTGATGAAAGTGAATGAAGAGCAGAAATTATTTCTGATGCCAAAGATCAAATCGTATTTCAACAATGATTTGAAAGGAAAACGTTTTGCGTTGTGGGGCTTAGCATTTAAACCCAATACCGATGATATTCGTGAAGCACCGGCTTTATACATGATTGATGCTTTAACCGAAGCAGGCGCTACAGTTTGTGCTTATGATCCTGAAGCAATGAATAATGTGAAACAATTGATTACTGATAAAATTGATTTTGCCGATAATCAATACGACGCATTAAAGAATGCAGATGCATTGATCATCGCTACAGAATGGAGCGAATTCCGTACACCTGAGTTTGAGAAAATTACAACACTCTTAAAGAACAAAGTGATCTTCGACGGACGAAATGTGTACGACAGAGAGCAGATGAAACAACTCGGGTTCTTTTATGAAAGCGTAGGAAGAGAAAAGGTTAGTTAGTTGTTGAAGTCGTGTGTTGAGTTTAATTCTTAAAAGTGTACTACTGAAATAAATCATTATGGATCGTAAACGAATTTTAATTACAGGTGCTGCAGGGTTTCTCGGATCACATTTATGCGACCGTGCAATCAAAGAAGGCTATCATGTAATAGCAATAGATAATCTCATTACCGGTGATTTAAAAAATATAGAGCATTTATTTAAGCTGGAACAATTTGAGTTTCATCATCACGATATCACCAAGTTCATTCACATTTCAGGCAAGCTTGATTATATCCTGCACTTTGCATCACCAGCAAGCCCGATCGATTATTTAAAGATCCCCATTCAAACTTTGAAAGTTGGAGCTCATGGAACACATAACTGTTTAGGTTTGGCCAAAGCAAAGGGTGCCAGAATTTTGGTTGCTTCAACATCTGAAGTATATGGCGATCCATTGGTGCATCCGCAAACGGAAGAGTATTGGGGCAATGTAAATCCTGTAGGTCCACGTGGTGTATATGATGAAGCCAAGCGTTTTATGGAAAGTATCACCATGGCGTATAACCGCTTTCACGGAGTAGAGACAAGAATCATCCGCATCTTTAATACATATGGTCCACGCATGCGGCTCAATGATGGCCGTGCATTACCTGCATTCATTGGCCAGGCATTACGTGGTGAAGATTTAACGGTATTTGGTGATGGAAGCCAGACAAGAAGTTTCTGTTATGTTGATGACCTGGTGGAAGGCATTTATCGTTTGCTCTTGAGTGATTATGATATGCCGGTGAATGTTGGCAACCCGGCTGAAATAACTTTGAAAGAATTTGCAGAAGAAGTTATTAAGTTAACAGGCACTACACAACAGATCGTGTACAAGCCATTGCCGGTTGATGATCCAAAGCAACGTCAGCCCGATATTACAAAGGCTATAGCAATACTTGGATGGGAACCGAAAGTTGCAAGAAGTGAAGGATTGAAAATTACGTATGAGTATTTCAAAAATCTTTCGAAAGATGAGTGGAGCAAATTGCCGAAAGAATTTGTGAGCAGGATGTAGGCCCCCTCTAACTCCCCGGAGGGGAGAATTGCATGGCACATGGCCAACTAATTTGAAATGTATAAGTAATAGTATAGAGTTTGAAATATGTTGAGTAAAGAATAAAAGACGAAGTGGAAGAATCAAAAGTTTAAATAACAAAAAAATGCACCGCTCTTTTCCCACGGGGAAAGAGAAGGAGAAAGGGGCCGCCTATGTATCAATCATTAATCAATAAAGAAAAGAAAGTAGCTGTAGTAGGTTTAGGTTATGTGGGTTTGCCACTGGCATTGGAGCTGGCTGCTCATATGCAGGTGATTGGGTTTGATATCAACAGCAAGCGTATTGCCATGATGCAACGCAATGAAGATCCCAGCAAAGAAGTAGATGCAGCCATGTTTAAAGGAAAAGACATTGTATTTACTGATGATGTTAACATGTTGAAAGAAGCTTCCTTCTTTATTGTAACCGTACCAACACCTGTTGATGATCATAAAGTACCCGACCTTACACCATTGCAAAAAGCAAGTGAAACAATTGGAAAGCTGTTGAAGAAAGGCGATTACGTGGTGTATGAAAGCACAACCTATCCCGGTTGTACAGAAGAAGATTGTATGCCGATCCTGGAACAGTTTTCGGGGCTAAAAGGAAAAGTTGATTTCAAAATCGGGTATTCACCTGAACGTATTAATCCGGGTGATCAGCAACATACATTAAGCAATACCATCAAAATTGTTTCAGGTTGCGATGATGAATCACTGAAAGAAATTGCAAGCGTTTATGAAACAGTTGTAAAAGTTGGAGTACACCGTGCGCCCAATATCAAAGTAGCTGAAGCAGGAAAGATCATTGAAAATGCACAACGGGATCTCAACATTTCTTTGATGAATGAACTCTCCATGATCTTTGATCGTATTGGCATCAACACATTTGATGTGGTGGAAGCAGCGGGAACAAAATGGAATTTTCATAAATACACACCGGGCTTAGTTGGCGGGCATTGTATTGGCGTTGATCCTTACTATTTAACGTACAAAGCGCAGCAGTTGGGATATAATTCAAAAGTAATTGCCAGCGGACGTTTTGTAAATGATGAAATGCCCCGTTATGTTGCAAAGAAAATTATACAGCATATCATTAAGCATGCACCCAATGCTGCACAGGCCAAAGTGCTGGTGCTGGGCGCAACCTTTAAAGAAAATGTAGCTGATATCCGTAATTCAAAAGTGGCAGATATGGTGAGGGAATTGCTGGAGTATAATGTGGCAGTTGATTTTGTTGATCCGCATGCAGATGCTGAAGAAGTAAAACATGAGTATGGCTTAACATTGGCAGGTGGGATCAACAATGGATATGATGCTATTGTGCTGGCAGTTGCTCATCAACCATACACTGCGTTCACAGAAGAATATTTATCTTCTATCAGTAATACGAATGCTTTATTTGCTGATTTAAAAGGCATCTACCGCAATAAAATTTCTAAATTGAAATATTGGAGTTTATAATGAGCAAATTTGATAAAAAGATATTAGTAACAGGTGGCGCAGGCTTTATTGGCAGCCATGTTATACGCCTCTTTGTAAATAAATATCCCAATTACAAAATAGTTAATGGTGATGCGTTAACCTATGCCGGTAACCTGGAAAATTTAAAAGATGTGCAGAACAAACCAAACTATTCGTTTGAAAAAATGGACATTACAGATGAAGCAGGAGTAGATGAGTTGTTCAATCAATATCATTTTGATGCTGTGATTCATTTAGCTGCAGAAAGTCACGTTGACCGCAGTATTCTTGATCCATTGGCTTTTGTAAAAACAAATGTACTGGGCACAGCTATTTTACTGAATGCCTGTCGCAAACATTGGGCCGGCAACTATGATGGAAAACTGTTTTATCATGTATCAACAGATGAAGTGTATGGTTCTTTAGGCGAAACAGGATTCTTTACCGAAGAAACGCCTTACGATCCGCATTCACCTTACTCTGCTTCTAAAGCAGCATCCGATCATTTTGTAATGGCTTATCATGATACCTATGGAATCCCTGTTGTAATGAGTAACTGTTCCAACAACTATGGTTCACATCATTTTCCTGAGAAACTGATACCACTCATGATCAACAATATCAAAAACAACAAACCACTTCCTGTGTATGGTAAAGGTGAAAATGTAAGGGACTGGTTGTATGTTGATGATCATGCAAGAGCAATTGATACTATTTTCCACAATGGAAAGGTTGGTGAAAGTTATAATGTTGGTGGTTTTAATGAATGGAAGAATATTGACCTGGTGCATTTGCTTTGCAATATTATGGATAAGCAGTTAGGACGTACTGCAGGTGAAAGTGCTAAGCTCATTACTTATGTGAAAGACAGAGCCGGTCATGATCTGCGTTATGCCATTGATGCAACAAAACTCAACAAAGAATTAGGATGGAGTCCTTCACTTCAGTTTGAAGAAGGGTTAGAGAAAACAGTGGAATGGTACCTTGCAAATGAAGAATGGATTAATCATGTAACCAGTGGTGATTACCAAAAGTTCTATGATGTGCAGTATGAGAAGAGATGAGGAGGTGAATGGTCAATAAACAAATCAGAAATCGTAAATCCAAAATCAGAAATTTTTTCATGCCTTTTATAAAAACAGATTTCCCCGATTTAATAGTG
>JANMOR010000395.1:0-7697 GCA_031369435.1 Chitinophagaceae bacterium | reverse complement strand
GATCCGTCAACTGGAAATTGAACGGGAAGCCATCAAACGTGAAAATGATGAACATAAATTAAAAGAACTCAATACCGAGATCGCTAATCTTTCTGTTGACCGTGATACACTCAAAGCAAAATGGAAAACAGAAAAAGAATTGGTAGAGAAAGTACAAAATGCAAAAGCAGAAATTGAAAACCTGAAGATGCAGGCCGAACGTGCAGAACGTGAAGGCAACTATGGATTGGTAGCAGAAATCCGCTATGGAAAAATAAAAGAGCAGGAAGCACAGATTGCCGTGTTAACTCAACAGATTGAAACGAGTGGTGAAAAACGTTTACTGAAAGAAGAAGTGGATGCAGAAGATATAGCTGCGAACATTGCAAAGATGACGGGTATTCCGGTGGCGAAGATGCTGCAAAGTGAAAGAGAAAAATTGTTATTACTCGAAGATGAATTGCATAACAGAGTAATTGGACAGGATGAAGCTATTACTGCTGTTGCCGATGCCATCCGCAGAAGCAGGGCAGGGTTGAGTGATCCCAAAAAACCAATTGGCTCGTTTATCTTTTTAGGAACAACCGGTGTAGGTAAAACTGAACTGGCAAAAGCATTAGCAGAATATTTGTTTGATGATGAAGGTATGATGACGAGGATTGACATGAGTGAGTACCAGGAAAAACATACCGTTTCAAGATTAGTAGGTGCTCCTCCGGGTTATGTGGGTTATGATGAAGGTGGCCAGTTAACAGAGGCCGTTCGTCGCAAACCCTACAGTGTTGTTTTGCTCGATGAAATTGAAAAAGCCCATCCTGATGTGTGGAATATATTGCTCCAGGTATTAGATGATGGCCGCCTCACCGATAACAAAGGCAGGGTGGTGAATTTCAAGAATACGATCATTATTATGACCAGCAATATTGGAAGTCACCTGATTAGTGAGGCTTTTGAGGGTGTTTCTACTGATGAAGCCATCGAAAAAGCAACCGATTTGGCCAAAACAGAGGTTATGACGCTTTTACGACAAACAATTAGGCCCGAATTCTTGAATCGTGTGGATGAAATCATTATGTTTGCGCCGCTACTGCGTAAGGAAATTAAATCCATCATCCGCATTCAGCTCAGCAATCTTCAGAATATGGTTGCTGAAAGCGGAATCAGATTGGATTTTACGGATTATACCCTTGAATTCCTTGCCGAACATGGATTTGACCCCCAGTTTGGCGCCCGACCACTAAAACGACTGATTCAGAAAGCGATCATCAATGGATTGAGCCGGAAGATTTTAGCTGGTGATATTGATAAAACCAAAACTGTAGTTGCCGATGTGTTTGATGGCGTGGTGGTTTTCAGAAATGAAACAGCCGGCCGGCCCTTATCAAAAGAAAACGCAGAAAAAACAACAAGTTAACAACTGGATTGTTATAGTATAAAAGGACAGGATTTATTATTCATTTATAAAGAAAAGAAGAATATATGGCACATAGTAAAGCACCGGAAATTGAAATTATCCCAACCAAGAATATCTGGGTGGGCGATAAAGAAGCTCCGGTTAAATTAGTGATGTTTGGCGATTATGAAAGCGAGCCTTGCGCAAAGGCCAATGAAGTGGTGAATCAGTTAATGGAGAAATATGAAGGTAAGTTACAGTTTAACTTCCGTCACTTTCCGTTGACGAGAATTCATCAGCGTGCCCACAAAGCAGCTGAAGCTTCTATTGGTGCAGCACAGGAAGGTAAGTTTTGGGAGATGCATAATTTATTGTTTGCACGCCGCAGGCAGTTGGGTACCATCAGCCTGAAAGGTTATGCAAAAGAAAGTGGTGTAACTGATAAGAATTTTTTGACAAAGCTTGTAGATTCTGTTTACGGATGGAGTGTAAGAATAGATTTGTTAGAAGGCGCTAATAAAGGAATTAAAGATATTCCTTACTTTTTTATCAATGGCGAAGTGTACAGCGGTCCGGTGAATGTAAATGCATTCAGCAAAGTGATTGATGTATTAGCCAAGAAAAAACCTGCTGCTAAAACGGCGGTAAAGAAAAGAGCGTAATGCAAAGCATGAAGTAAGAACTACGAACTAAGAAATAGAAAAGGCAATAACTTGAAAGAGTTGTTGCCTTTTTGTTTGTAATAGATTTTTTTGGACAGGGTTAAAAATTGCTCAACAATATGATAAAAAAAATCATCTTTGCACCTCAAATAATTTTATGGCAGGCACCAGGAATGCAGCAATCGGTTTTATCTTCATCACTTTACTCATTGATGTAATTGGGTTTGGAATTATTATTCCTGTTATGCCAAAACTCATTGAAGAGTTGGGCCATGTGAACATCAGCGAGGCATCTAAAATTGGCGGCTGGTTGTTATTTGCATTTGCCATTACACAATTTTGTTTTGCACCCTTAGTAGGAAACCTCAGCGATAAATACGGACGGCGACCGGTTCTGCTTGCATCACTGTTTGGATTTTCGATTGATTATGTATTCCTTTCTTTTGCACCCACCATTGCATGGTTATTTGTTGGAAGAATTGTTGCAGGTATTACCGGTGCCAGCTTTTCTGCTGCATCAGCATATATTGCTGATATCAGCACTCCTGAAGACAGGGCAAAAAACTTTGGAATGATTGGAGCTGCTTTTGGTTTAGGATTTATCATTGGTCCTGCCATAGGTGGTTTACTGGGCAGCTTTGGTACAAGAGTTCCGTTTATGGTAGCAGGTGCATTATGCATGCTCAACTTTTTATATGGTTATTTTATTTTACCTGAGTCATTGAAAAAAGAAAACCGAAGAAAGTTTGAATGGAAAAGAGCAATACCGGGTGTGAGTTTGTGGAACTTAAGAAAGTATCCTGCATTGACAGGATTAGTGGTCGCTATGTTCTTTGTTTATCTCGGTTCACATGCGGTGCAAAGTAACTGGAGCTTTTTTACCATTGAACGTTTTAAATGGAGCCCGGGCATGATCGGGATTTCGTTAGCAGTTGTTGGATTGCTGGTTGGTGGAGTACAGGCAGGTTTAACAAGAATTGTGAACCCTAAACTCGGCAATGAAAAAAGTATTTATATCGGTTTAGGATTATACGCCCTCGGTATGTTACTGTTTGCATTTGCAACACAAAGCTGGATGATGTTTGCTTTTTTGGTGCCGTATTGTTTAGGTGGTATTTGCGGACCGGCATTGCAATCCATTATGGCGGGTTATGTTCCCGCAAATGAACAGGGTGAGTTGCAGGGTTCACTTTCGGGTTTAATGAGTGCAACAACTATTGTTGGCCCGCCTTTAATGACCAATACATTTGCTTACTTCACCAATCCATCAAATGGTATTTATTTTCCCGGCTCTGCTTTTTTATTAGGGGCTGTATTTATGATTGCCAGTACAGCTATTGCTTATTTTTCATTGCATAAACAAATGCGGCTGGCAAAACTGTAAATCCTATGCCGGATCAAAATGCTGAAGGCTGAATGCTTAAAACAAAAGCTGGTTACTAACTACAAACTATCTACTAAAAACTACTTCTTCTCTGTCATCAGCATTTTATAAAAGAAGATCATACGATGCAGATCAGAAATGGGAATGCGTTCATCAATACCATGAAAACCTTTTGCATTGGTCATGGGCGAAAAATTAACCACTGCCTCACTGAAGCCACGGAAGTAACGGGAATCAGTAGCACCCACCATGAGATAAGGTGATACTACTGCATTGGGAACTGTTTTATAAGTAAGCGCTTCTATTTTTTTAAACATGGGATGATCAGCAGAAGTTGTAGAAGAAGGCTCCATCAATGAAATAGTTTGTTTGGTTACCATTACACGTTCATCATTGATTGCATGCTTTACAAAATTCACTACATCGTCACTTGTTTCACCGGGAAGAATGCGGCTGTTGAATGTTGCTTTGGCAATAGATGGAATTACATTGTCTTTGATACCTGCTTTTACAATCGTAGGCACCAGTGTTGTATGAATCAATGCATTGGTTTCTTTTGATTTTTCAAGTTGACTGATGAGCATGCTCTTAAATAACCATTGATTACTCAATGCCATCCTGTTAATAAAACCTCCGCCGGGGCCGATGCGTTGAAATAATTGATGGATAGGATCGGTAATTCGTGCAGGCATTTGATGCAGCCTTACTTTTTCAATGGCCTTGTTTAAAATATCAATGGCTGTTTCAGTTGCCGGCATAGAAGAATGTCCGCCGGTTTTTTCAACTACAAGATCAATATTTACGTATCCTTTTTCACCAACACCAATAACAGCAACAGGACGTTTTAATTCAGGAAAATGTTCGGTATCAACCTGGCCGCCTTCATCGAGTACCAATGCAGGATGAATTTGTTGTTCCATGAACCATGCTGATATTTTTGCTGCTCCACGTTTACCTGCAATTTCTTCATCATGCCCGAAACATAAATAGATCGTCCGTTCCGGTTGAAAATTTTCTTTGAGTAATTGCTCTGCTGCTTCAAAAATAGAAATGGCCGATGCTTTATCATCAACAGCACCTCTTCCCCAAATGGTATCGCCTTTGATTATTCCACTGAAAGAAGGTACACTCCAGTTTTTTTCTGCTATGGCTTCAACCGGCACTACATCCATATGCGCCATGATCACATAAGGTTTTAGAGTGCTGTCTTTTCCTTTCCATGTATAGATATAACTGAACCCGCTGATGATTTGTCGTGATAATTTTTCATGTACCGCTGGGTAAGTTGTTTCCAGAAACACACGGAACTTTAAAAACTCAGTTGTATCAATTGGCAATGTATCGCCAAAAGAAACCGTTTGGATCTGGATGGCACGGCTGAGATGGATCGCTGCAGAATCACTGATACCTGTTATTGCTACGGATGGGAAAAAAGGAATTTTTTTGCTGAAGCGAAAAGTATTGAACAGGATCACTGCTATTAATCCGGCAAATGCCAGCAGCAATACGTACAGGAAACGTTTGAACATTTGGATTGATTTTGGTTGAGAAAGATACAACAGAATCAGTACAACTGTTTTTCTCCTGAATGACTCCACATCCTGAAGTTTGCACAGGCAAAGCAGCTGCCGTTATTTTTTAATAAATTAGTTTTTCAATGATAAATACAGCTTAAATGAGTTAACTTGTAAACTCTCATTGCTATTCATAATTTAAAACTTACAACTATGGACGAAATTAAAAATTCCCAGGCCACAGATAATGAAAAAAGCTGGTCGGATAAAGCAGAAGAAACATTACAGGAATTCAAAGTAAAAGCAGGCGTTATAGCAGATAAGGCAGAGGAAAAAATAGAGGCACTGAAAGAGCAGGCTGGAGAAAAGTTTGCTGAGCTGAAGGAAAAAGCAGGCAGTGTTGCAGGTGACCTGAAGGAAAAAGCTGCAGAGAAATTTACTGACCTGAAAGCGAAAGCAGGAAATGTAACTGTTGATCTGATAGAAAAAGCAGAGGACCTGCTGGACAAAGCGAAAAATAAAATTGATGGCGCTGATGAACCGGCCAAACAAAATCCGGGCAATTAAACCAAATTAAAGGCTGTAATTATTACAGCCTTTTTTTATAATGATTGATATAACGGGGTACTGAGGTAGCGTAGTCCTGAATCAATAATAATGGTGGCTACAGTTTTCCCCGTGCCCAATCTTTCTGCTATTCTCAAAGCAGCAACAATATTGGCACCGGTTGAAGTGCCGGCAAAAATTCCTTCCTCCTTTGCCAGTCTTCGGGCCATCAACATTGCATCTTCTGTAGTTACAGTTAAAATTTCATTTACAATATCCGGTTGCCATAAAGGTGGAATAAAACCAATTCCAATACCTTCAATTTTATGTGAACCCGAGGGACGCCCGGATAGTACGGCAGATTCGTCAGGTTCCACAGCAAAAGTTTCTATCTTATTATTATATTTTAAAAGCGATTTTGTTACTCCATGAATGGAATGTGCCGTGCTTACCGTATGTACAAATGCATCTACCTTACCTTCAGCCTGCTTCCAAAGTTCATCAGCAAGCTGATAATAACCCTGCTCTGCATCATGATTATTTAATTGATCCGACCACCAGTGGTTCTGTTGCTCACTTAATATACGGGCGGTTTCAATCATTTCTTTTATAAGCTTTTCTGTTATTTTTTTATGATCGCTTAATATGTCTGTAACAGTTGCTCCAAATGCTTTCATCGTTATTCTTTTTTCATTACTGAATGCATCCGAAAAAACTGCATGAAAATTATATCCAAGAGAAGCGCACACAAATGCGAGTGAAACACCTGTTGTACCGGCGGTATATTCTATAACAGTACTTCCCCGTTGAATCAATCCTTTTTTTTCTGCCGCTTCAATTACAGCCTTAGCCATCCTGTCTTTCATGCTTCCCGTTGGATTGGCACTTTCCATTTTGGCAACAATGCGGGCACTGTTAACGGGTACTATATTTTTTAATTCTACCATCGGAGTGTTTCCAATGGCATCTCTGATACTGGCAATTCCTGAATTCATGTTCTTTTTATTGAAGGATCATCATTTAAACCGGTGTTGTAAAAGGTAAGAATAACTAATGACAAATGAAAAATAACCAGCAATTTTATTGTTTTACTTTTATACAAGAATATCTTTTTCATGCCCAATGCACTTCAACTCATTGCTCATTATCAATTGAAGGCACACCCCGAGGGTGGATTTTACAGCCGTACTTATACCAGTGATGAATTGATTCCAGCACATGCTTTGCCGCAACGATTTACAGGCGATCGTTTTACTTCAACAGCTATTTATTTTTTACTGGAAGCAAACCAGTTCTCTGCATTTCATCGCATCAGGAGCGATGAACTCTGGCATTTTTATACAGGTATAGGTTTACATATTTATATCATTCATCCCGATGGAAGAGGAGAACAGTTGAAGTTGGGTAATGATATTACAAAGGGGTATTCTTTTCAACATGTTGTAAAAGCCGGTTGTTGGTTTGCATCAAAGCCTGTAACTACAAATGGATTTTCATTTGTTGGTTGTACAGTAGCACCGGGTTTTGATTTTGCAGATTTTGAAATGGCTGAAAAAGAAATGCTGCTGAAAGAATATCCGCAACACTCAGAATGGATTGAACTGTTGTGCAGATGATACAGCATTTGAACTATGGCTTGTCTCTTCCAACAAATCGTTCATTGCCGGTTAACACCTGAATTGCTTTTATAATATTTCTATCAACCGACTCTTCCGTTTTTAAATGATTGATATAACGGATGATTTCTTTCTTCCTTGAGGGGCTGAGTGTTTCAAATTTCAATCCTGCATGTTTGTTTGCTTGTAAAGCTTTTGCAAGTTTAGGATGCATGGGATTGATTCTTTCTGCTGGATCAAATTCAATTTCAATTGTAACTGTATCGCCCACATCTTTCTTTGCAGCTGTACGCATAGGCCCGTTAAGGTACAACCGCCATTTGCCACTGTACTTTACAAGCGTCTGGATAAAAGGATGGCTATCTATTGTGCCACGAACAGGGATGCTTCCTTTTTCTTTACCTGCCTGCTTAAAAATATTCTTCAATACAGTTTGAGGTAGCAGCACATAAGGGTTAATGTCGATGATATATATTTTAGCATTGAATGAAAGCATCTTTACTTTTAGTTCGTTTTTTTTATTTCCTGCTCAATCGTTTTCAGCAACTCTAATTGTTTGGCCTGGCTTTCGAAGAGAATTTTGATTTGTTCTTCCAGCAACAG
>JANMOR010000392.1:0-4374 GCA_031369435.1 Chitinophagaceae bacterium | reverse complement strand
CTGGATAGCACCGCCATCCATTTCAACGGCAGGTTTTACATAATTTTCTAAAATTTCCTGGATGCGTTTTACCACATCGCTTTCATCGCCACTCAATACCACATCTTCTTTTACAGGTGCAGCGATCTTTGATTCATCAATTACCGGCTTGCCTTCTTCTAAATAATCTTTCAGAAACTGGCGGACGGTAGGGATCAGTTCCTGCCAGTCAGTATCGGTGGTTGAACGGGTAATGGTTACAAAGTTGCTGGCAATAAATACCGCCTTTACAAAAGGAAACCCAAATAACTCCTGTGCAAGAGGAGAAGCCTCTGCAGTAGAAACTTCCGGAAAATCAATACTCTTGCCCGGGTAGAGCAATTTATTGGCAACAAACTTCATTGTTTCCGGGTTCGGTGTCATTTCGGTGTAAATGCTGATAACGGGGTTACCTGTTTGAATCATGGTGTAAAAACTTTAAGCTGTAAAATTAACAAGATTTGGCCGTCTTTCAGTAAGCAATTCAGGAATTGACAGATATCCGGCGTTAAAATTTCCATCTATCGTAAATTACAGTCATAAATTTTTACAAAATGCTATCACCAAAAATTGAAAAAGCCCTCAATGAGCAGGTTTTGCTCGAAGCAGAATCCTCTCAAATTTATTTAGCCATGGCCAGCTGGGCCGAAGTGGAAGGATACAGCGGTGTATCCGCTTTTCTCTATCATCACAGCGATGAAGAACGGTTGCACATGCTCAAGTTGCTGAAGTTCGTGAATGAACGTGGCGGACATGGTGTTGTGCCTTCGCTGAATGCACCTGCATTAAAATACAAAGGTGTAAAGGAATTGTTTCAGCAGGTACTGGATCATGAAATACTGGTAAGTAACAAAATCAACAACATGGTTGATATTTGTTTGAAGGAGAAAGATTACACCACGCATAATTTTTTACAATGGTATGTGAGTGAACAAATAGAAGAAGAAGCATTGGCACGCCAGATCATTGATAAATTAAAACTGATTGGCAGCGATAAAGGCGGTATGTATTTCTTCGACCGTGATATTGCAGGATTAGGTGCAGAAAAAACTTCAGGTAAAAAAGAAAAATAATTTTTTATTTAATAAGGTTGATTGCGATTTCTTGCGGCAATCATCCTTTTCTTTTATCTTCAATTGAAAGACTGAATTAAAACACAAGCAGCTATTTTTATTTCAATAAACTAAACAATATGCAAAGAGAATTATTCGGCTGGCAAAGCCCTGCATTAGGAAAAGAAATGCCCGTTGCTATTTACGGTCATTATGGTTTTGCATTATTGCTGGTGCCTACTGCAGCTGCAGATTATTTAGAGTATGAACGTTTTCAGCTGATGGATACACTCAAGCCGTGGATCGAAGCCGGTAAAGTAAAAGTATATTCGGTGAACAGTATCAATACCGAAAGCTGGATGAACAATGAAATGGAAGGAGCACACAAAGCCATCCGTCAAAACCAGTTCAATGAATATATTTTTAATGAAGTGGTTCCGTTCATCCGTACCAATTCATCACCCGATACACAAATTATTACTTGCGGCGCTTCATTCGGCGCACTGCATAGTATGAACTTGTTTTTAAAACGTCCTGATCTCATCAATGGTGTTGTTGCCATGAGTGGTGTGTATGATTTAACTGAATACACGAAAGGTTATTATGACGACCAGGTGTATTACAACAGTCCCATGCATTATATGCCCAACTTAACAGATCATAACGTACTGGAACAAATACGAAGGAGCAGTCATATTCATATTTTCAGTGGAAGCGGTGCTTATGAAGATCCATCGAGCAGCGGACGTTTTGCAAAAATTTTATACGACAAGGGTATTAATTATGAACTTGATATCTGGGGCGAAGAGTGGCCGCATGACTGGAATACATGGAGGGCCTTGTTGCCGCATTATTTGGAAACAAGATTTTGAATTTGCCACAAAGTCTCAAAGACACGAAGGAGATAAGAAAAAAAGAATATCAAAAGAAGAGGCGGGAACATAGTTCCCGCCTCTTTACGCTTTAACCTATTCCTCTTTGTGATCTTAGCGCCTTTGTGGCTTTGTGGCAAAAAATTACACGACTTTTCCAATCGATCCGTTTTCTGTTTTTGTTAATTCAAATACTTTCTGCGGCTCCAATCCTTTTTCTGTTTGATGAGAGACATATAAAATAGCTGATTCACTTTCTGCTGCAATTTTATTGATGAGCTGAATCACTTTAGCAGCATTGTGTTCATCCAACCCTGCCAATGGTTCATCCAGAATTAAAAGTGGCGGATGTTTTACCATTGCTCTTGCAATCAAGGCCATGCGTTGTTCACCGGGAGATAGATCACAAAATGGTTTATTGGCTTTTTGTTCCATACCTAAAAGTTGCACCCATTCATGTGCTGATCTTTTTTGCATATCAGTTGGAATAGTATATAAACCAATCTGATCGAGGTAACCTGATACAATTATTTGTGCAAGTGTATGTCTTGTGCTGAACAGATCGGTCATAGCAGGTGTGAGATAGCCGATCTTGTTTTTAATTTCCCATACAGTTTCACCACTTCCTTTTTTTCTTCCAAAAATGTACAAGTCTTTTCCATAACCTTTTACATTATCACCTGTGATCATGGTGAGCAATGTTGTTTTACCAGAACCGTTGGGACCTTTCAACTGCCAGAACTCACCTGCATGAATAGTCCAGTTGATATGCTGCAACACCTGTTTGTCACTATAACTCACATTGACATTGTTAAAACGAACCAGTTCTCTGCTGTTTACTTCATATACATAAAGTGGAGGAGGAATTGTTTGAACAAATGTATCCACTGTCTGCTTATCTGTATCTGCATCCACAGGAACAATCTCTCCCTGATCGGTAACCGTTACTATGTTTTGAATAAACGAAAGTGCTTCTCTTTTACGATGAAGCAGTTGAATCAAATGCGTATGTGTTGCTGTTTGTTTTAATTCCTGTTTAAGTGTTTGTTGTGCTGTTGCATCAAGGTTATCAAAAAGGTTATCAAGAATAAGTACAGCAGGTTTTAATGAAAGAAGATGCTTGAGCACCAATTTTTTTTGTTCACCACTCGACATGGAACGAAAACTTTGAGTTCCTGCATCAGCAATTCCTGCAAAACCATGCCGCTCCTCTTCTGATAAATATTGTTGTACTGTATAAGATGAAAACAACTGTGCATCCAGTTGATTGAACGGTTCAAAAATGCCTTTCGCTTTTTTATCCAGTAACTGCTGAATAAATAACTGTTTATTAAATGTGTTGGAAAGAACAATGATACAATGATGCATCTGTAAAGAAAACAAATAAAATGGATTTACAATTTTACTGGCCTTACAGTATAACCCTGTTTGCGTAACAACGCAATCACACCAATATCACCACCGAGGTGTGCTGCACCCACCGCAAAGAAAGAAGAACCGCTTTGCATGCTTGTTTTCATAACAGGGATCCATTTAGTGTTACGTTTGCTGATCAGTTCTGCCTCTCCACCCAAAGCATCGGTTCCTTTTAATGTACTGTTGAACAGGGAATCTATATCCTGTGTTTTATAAATATTCACCAGTTTCTGAAATTCGTTTATTTGGTTTTGAAAATCGTTCGCCATTTGCTGCAGGTTAATGATTTCAAGGCTGTCTGGAATGGCATCAAACACCGCTATCTGATCTTCGATTGTTTCCAATCCCTTGATATCTTTCCGGTGCTTTGTTGCCAGTTGCATAAAACTCTGCTCATAGGATTCTCTTGCAGGGCAGTTCAATGTTTTTTCTGTGATCATGCTCATGAGCATAAACGGCTTGAAGGTATTGAAGGCTGTTGCTGAAGAGCCGGTGATTTTTTTATAAGCGCTGTCGAATTTTTTAAATGCTGAATCACCAAACAGTTGTTTGATAGTTTGTCCTTTGGGTAATTGCAGCATCGTCATCATTTTCATGAGCATGGACGGATCATCCATATCTATTTCTAAAAAAACTTCGTTGGCATTGATGAATTTTTCCTGCAAAAGTTGAGGAAACAGGAAGTCTTCTTTACAAATCATATGCACTGTACCAAACAGGTAAGACGGTTGTTGCAAACCATTACCACTGATCTCCCATAATAAACTGTTGTTTTCTTTTTGCTGTGCAGTTGCAGGAAACAGGTGCATCAGCAGTAAACAGAGACCGATATAGATTGTCTTCATTGTTATTTTAGTTTTAATCTTCATTCATTTCTTCTACAATAATCTTGAGTCGTTCAACATGCTGACCATAGAGTTTACGAACATACCACTTATTAAGAAAGTACATCGGAACAGTTAGAACAGCGGAGCAAAGAACAAGAACAGCGGTAAAAATCCATACAAATTTTCCTG
>JANMOR010000340.1:0-3961 GCA_031369435.1 Chitinophagaceae bacterium | reverse complement strand
AGGGACGATGCACACAAAGAACTGCATGTGGCCAACCAAACCACTATCCAGTTCAGTATTGAAAACAAAAAGGTGATTTTGATAGATGATGTGCTGTACACAGGCCGTACCATTCGTGCTGCAATGGATGCCCTCATTGATTTTGGCCGCCCGGCTAAAGTAGAACTTTGCGTGCTGGTTGATCGCAGGTTCAACCGTCAATTACCTATTCAACCGGATTATACAGGTAAAGCAATTGATTCCATCCTCTCACAAAAAGTAAAGGTTGACTGGCAAAAACCTGAAGTTGTGTTATACTAAAATCCAAAATCCAGAAATCAAAATCCAGAGTCAGAGTAAAATATTTCCTTGAACAGCTTATGCTTTCAAATAAATAAAACCACTTTTATGTCTGCTGAATTGGAAGAAAGAACCTTTGTATTTGCAAGAGATGTGCGTTTCTTTTGCCGTAAATTGAAGTGGGATACCATTAATCTTGAAGATATTAAACAGCTTGTCCGTTCAAGCGGCTCAGTAGGTGCAAATTATATTGAAGCAAATGAAAACCTTGGTCCTGCTGATTTAAGAATGCGGATAAAGATTTCAAGAAAAGAGGCAAAAGAATCTGTAAGATGGCTTCGTTTGGTTTTTATTGAGGAAGAAAAAGTCAATTTAGAAAAGGAACGAATGAGATTGATAGACGAAGCTGAACAACTGCGGAAAATTTTCTCTGCAATTTTGACCAAATTGAATGAAAAATAAAGGCCGGAACTGCAGATTTGATATTTGGATTTTGGGATTTGGTTTTTCCCCCTTAGTTTTGACCTTTAATGCAACTATCCACTCGTCATTTGCTCGGCATTAAAGATCTCACGGCACAGGATATTCAATTAATCCTCGATACAGCCACTCAATTCAAAGAAGTTTTACAGCGACCTATTAAAAAAGTGCCATCGCTGCGTGATGTAACAATTGTAAACCTGTTTTACGAAAATTCTACCCGTACACGTATTTCGTTTGAGCTGGCTGAAAAAAGATTAAGTGCCGATACTATCAATTTTACTGCATCGGGTTCTTCAGCAGCAAAAGGTGAAACCCTGCTCGATACAGTGAACAATATTCTCAGCATGAAAGTGGATATGGTGGTGATGCGGCACAGTGCCAGCGGTGCACCGCATTTTTTAGCCAAACACATTCCGGCAGCAATCGTAAATGCAGGTGATGGAATCAATGAACATCCAACACAGGCTTTGCTCGATGCATTTTCCATCCGTGAAAAGTTGGGCACACTCGAAGGAAAAAAGATTGCCATACTGGGCGATATCATGCACAGCCGGGTAGCACTCAGCAATATTTACTTATTGAAGAAGATGGGAGCCGAAGTAACTGTTGCCGGTCCGCCAACACTCATTCCAAAATATCTGCAACAGGCATTTGATGTAAACGTGTCGTACAATATTGAAGAAACATTGAAGTGGTGCGATGTGGCCAATGTGCTCCGTATTCAACTCGAACGGCAGAGTCAACCATTGTTCTCTTCACTTCGTGAATACAATTTAGCATATGGTATCAACCGTCGTTTACTTGATTCAATTCAAAAAGAAATTGTCATCATGCATCCCGGCCCTATTAACCGTGGAGTGGAAATAGACAGTGATGTTGCCGACAGCAAACAATCCATCATCCTGCAACAGGTGGAGAATGGAGTTGCTGTAAGGATGGCTGTGTTGTACCTGCTGGCTGGCAAACGTTCAGAAAATTAATTAATGTTATAAGTATAACAACATCAATCATCCTTATTCAGGCATTCAACTTACCCTTTCAGTCCTTCTCGTTTTTACTTACTTCCTGCAGCATATACTTTTGAACTGTTATTCAATTCCTGACTTAAACAGAATGAAAATGAAAACAATTTTAAAAGTGTTGGTAGCAGTTGCAATGCTGATGGTCTTATTATTGCTGGGTTGCAGTAAAGAAAATTCAGTCAATTCCAATCAACAAAAGATCAGTATTTACCTCACTGATAACCCGGTTGATTTTAAAGAAGTAAACATTGATATTCTAAAAATAGAAGTAAAAGTAGAAATTGACAGTTCGGGAATTGAACGGGAGTTCTGGGTGGAGTTAAAGATACGTCCCGGGGTGTATAATATTCTTAATTTCCGAAATGGTGTTGATACACTTATTGCACAGGGGTTTATCAGCAGGGGAGAAATAAAAAAAATCCGCATTACACTGGGCACACGGAACTCGGTGGTAATTGATACCACTACTTATCCGCTTCTGTTAAAAGAACCGGTTGTGATAATTGAAACAGATGACCTGGAAGAAATCAATCCTTTAAATTTTAAATTGATGCTTGATTTTGATGCATGTGGTTCCATCATTGAAATCTATAACAATCAATTTGAATTGAGACCAAGGATCAGAACATTTTCTGATGATGATGACGGAAGGATTGAAGGAGCTGTTCTGCCAAAAGAAGCCAAGGCAATTGTATCCGTTAAATCAGGAACACAAACTTTACTTGCAATACCCGAAGAAGATGATGGTGAATTTAAGATAAGAGGTATTCAGCCGGGCATCGTGAATCTTTTTATTGACGCTACTGCCAATGGTTACAGGGATACTATCATAAAAAATATTATGGTGGGTGATAGAGATGTGAAGCTGGGAACAATTATCCTTAAAAAATAACTACAGCTTATTTTCATTCTATGTAAAACTATACAAACGGGTTGTTGTGTTGCATGACAGCAGCCCGTTTTTCTTTCGGGATTTATTTTATCATAGAAGTTTGGCAATTCTTCCCCTGCTGCCCGCAAGAAAAACAGCCTTTCCTTTTTTTGCTTTCCGCACCACATGAAAACCAGTTGTTGAAATATTGATCCAGTTCATGCCGCCATCTTCGCTTATATCAACACCCGTGATACCACAGGAAATGAGTTTTGATTTAGAAATATATTCAACACAACTCCTGTAACCAAACGGTGGGGTATTAGGTGCTAGAAAAGTTTTTCCTGCATCTTTTGAAAGCACACAATTTTTTTCTGTTGATGTGGCATTGCTGAAATCACCTCCAACAATCGCAAATGTTTTTTTATCCCATACGGCAATGGAGTTGGCACCCGTACTTTCTTTTCCCTGAATGATGGGTAAATCAATTTTCTGATCACGGATAAATAACCTTGAACGTGTACCACCCGTTATAAAACAGGCTTCATCTTTTGCCAGCTTTCGTACATTGGTACCGCTGCTGGCAAACATGGCTTCACCTTTTTCGGCAGTAGGATAATAAGCATCCGGTAATCCACGCCAATGTTCACCGCCATCAAAGGTCCTTGCAATAAATATTTTCCCGTCAATGGGATCACCAATCACAATGCCACTCATCTCATTCCAGAATTCCATCGCATCTAAAAACATTCCCGGCCGTTTATCTTCGTAAACTTTTTTCCATGTTTTTCCTGCATCAATTGTTTTTAAGATCACAGCGGGTGTATCAATACCCATGATGATGGCCGTTGTGGTACTGAAGGCTTCAATATCACGGAAATCAGTTTTTTCATAACCCTTTACCTGCATCCATTGAAAAGTTTTTCCGCCATCTAAGGTTAATGCAACGGTTCCATTGCTGCCACTTGCCCAAACAATATTGTCATTCACTACACTCAACCCACGGATAGAAACGGTTTTATTGCTATCAAGCAATAGAATGCTTTGAGCTGAAAGTTGTACACTGCAAGATGCAAGCAAAAGAAAAGAAACGACTAAATATTTCATACAATCAAATGTAAGTAATGCAAGAGTGAAAAAATCGTAAAGACTTTGCATAAATCATGCCTATAAAAACAGAGTGATGAACATAGGATGTTGATGCAACCACAATTGCTCTTCACTACAGTAGTATAAAATCTTAATCAAGGCGTAAACCCGAAATCATGCTGGATATTGATTTCGGGGGTCTTTTTTGTTTCTTTTT